>DASPJI010000682.1:0-29665 GCA_035628695.1 Thermoanaerobaculia bacterium
CGGCCCGGAGGTGCCGGTGGCGGTCCTCGCCGAGCGCTCGCTCGCCACAGTGGTGGGGCTCCGCGCCATCGCCAAGGCCGGTGGCGCCTACCTGCCTCTCGACCCTGCGTATCCGCCGGAGAGGCTCGCCTGGATGTTGACGGATGCCCGTCCGCGGGTGCTCCTGGGACGGCCGGATCAGCTCGATACCCTGCCTGCGATGGAGGGGGGAGCCATAGTGGTGGAGCTCACCGCCGATCCGGACGAAGCCGGGGGGCCCGAGCCCGCGGGACCGCTCTCGGACACCGTCTGCTATGTGATGTATACCTCCGGCTCTACCGGCCGCCCCAAGGGCGTCCTGATCTCCCACCGTGCGCTCGTCAATCGAATGCTCGGGTTTCTCTCCGAGTTTTCGCTCAGCGACGACGACGTGCTCCTCCAGAAGACCGCCTTCGGCTTCGATCCCTCCCTCTGTGAGCTGGTCGCGCCGCTGCTGGCCGGTGCCCGTGTCGCCATGGCCGGCCCGGAGTCCCACCGGAACCCGGCCGCCTTGGCGCGCGACATCGCAGGCTATGGAATCACCTTTCTGCAACTCGTTCCCTCCATGCTGGCGCCGCTCCTCGAGGAGAAGGGGCTCGCGGACTGCCGCGGCCTGCGACGGGTGCTCTGCGGCGGCGAGGTGCTCAGCCCGGCTCTCCGCGACGCGGCCTTCGCCCGTCTCGACGCCGAGCTGTACAACTACTACGGTCCGACCGAGTGCACCATCGACTCCACCTTCTGGCGCTGCCGTCCAGGGGACGGCTCGGCGGTGGTGCCCATCGGCCGGCCGGTGGCCAACGGCCAGGTCTACATGCTGGACCGTGCGCTGCGGCCGGTGCCTCCGGGGACGGTGGGGGAGCTGTACATCGGCGGAGCGAACGTCGCCCGAGGCTATCTCGGCCGGCCCGATCTCACCGCCGAGCGCTTCCTCCCGGACCCGTACTCGTCCGCGCCCGGCGGGCGGCTCTACCGCACGGGCGACCTGGCGCGGCATCGCTTCCCCCAGGGCGCCATCGAGTACGTGGGCCGCGCCGACCTCCAGGTGAAGGTCCGGGGCGTGCGCATCGAGCTGGCGGAGATCGAGAGCGCGCTGGCGCGCCACCCCGGGGTGCTCCAGGCGGTGGTGACGGCGCGCGACGACGGCGGACCGGTGGGGCGGCGCCTGGCCGCCTACCTGGTGGGAAACGCCGAGCCCGCGGAGCTGCGCCGGTTCCTCGCCGCCGAGCTGCCGGAGGTGATGATCCCGGCGGCCTGGGTGAAGCTTGACGCCCTGCCGCTCACCCCCAACGGCAAGGTGGACCGGGCGGCGCTGCCCGCCCCTGAGGGCTCCGCCGGCGCGGAGGTGGAGTACGTGCCCCCCTCGTCGCCGCTCGAGGAGACCCTCGCCCGGGCCGCCGCCGAGACGCTGGGGGTCGAGCGGGTGGGCATGCGGGACAACTTCTTCGACCTGGGCGGCCATTCGCTGCTCGCCACCCAGCTCGTCTCGCGGCTGACGCAGGAGCACGGCCTCGACGTCGACCTGCAGATGGTCTTCCAGGCTCCCGACCTCGCCGGGTTGGCGGACCGGATCGTCGACCGCCAGCTCGCCCAATTCGAGGGGCTGGAGGAGCTGGAGGGGGAGAGCCTGGAGGAGATGCTGCGGCAGATGGAGGCCCGAGTGGAATGAGTGAGCCGAACGATGCCGTCTCCGCCCCTCGCCGCGTCGAGGACCTGTCGCGCGAGGAGCGTCTCCGGATCTTCGAGCAGCTCCGCCAGCGGAAGGAGCGGCAGGGCCGCCCCGCGGCCGAAGGACCCGGCCGGATCCCCCGCCGGCCGCCGGAGCTGGACCCGGTCCCCACCTCCTTCGCCCAGGAGCGGCTCTGGTTTCTCGACCGCCTCCATCCGGGCAACCCGGCCTACAACATGCCCATGGCTCTCGAGGCGCGAGGAGACCTCTCGCCGGCCGCGCTGGAGGCCGCCCTGAACGAGGTGGTGCGGCGCCACGAGGCCTTGCGCACCACCTTTGCCGAACGGGAGGGGAGACCGGTGCAGGTCATCTCGCCTCCCGAAAGCGCCCGGCGCCTGCCGCTGGTCGACCTCGCCGCCCTGCCCGCCGCGGTGCGGCGGCAGGAGGCGCGGCGCTTGGCCGAGGAGGACGGCTGGCGCCCCTTCGATCTCCTGACGGGGCCGCTGCTGCGCTCCACCCTGCTGCGGCTCGGGCCGGCGGAGCACGCCCTGCTGTTCAACCTGCACCACATCGTCGCCGACGGCTGGTCGCAGGGCGTGTTGACCGGGGAGATCGCGGCCCTCTACGGCGCTGCACGGGAGGGGAGACGGTCGCCGCTGCCCGAGCTGGCGATCCAGTACGCCGACTTCGCGGTCTGGCAGCGGCAACGGCTGACCGGGGAGGCTTTGGACCGGCAGCTCGCCTACTGGCGCGAGCGTCTGGCCGGGGCGCCGGAGTCGCTCGACCTGCCCAGCGACCGGCGGGAGAGGCCATCCTCCGGTCGGGGCGGCCGAGGCGCCCGTCTCCGCTTCACCCTCGGCGAGGAGCTCACCCGCGGCCTCGGGGTGCTGTCCCGGCGGTCCGAAGCCACTCTGTTCATGACGCTGCTCGCCGCCTTCACCGCGATGCTGCGCCGCCTCTCCGGCCAGGACGACCTGGTGGTGGGCAGTGCCATCGCCAACCGCAACCGGGCCGAGATCGAGCCGCTCATCGGCTTCTTCGTCAACGCCCTGGCGCTGCGCCTGGACGTGCCGGGGGACCCCCCGTTCACGGAGCTGCTGGCCGCCGCCCGGCGCCTGTCGCTGGAGGCCTACGGCCATCAGGACCTCCCCTTCGAGCGGCTGGTGCAGGAGCTGCGGCCCGAGCGGCAGCTCTCCCGCAACCCGCTGTTCCAGGTGGCGATGGCGCTCCAGAACGCGCCGTCCGGAGACGCGGAGCTGACCGGGGTTACCTTCTCGCCCCTGGAGCACGAGACGCCGGCCGCGGTCTTCGACCTGGAGCTGCACGGCATCGAGCTGGGGGACCGGCTGGCCGTCGAGCTGGTCTACCAGGAGGACCTCTTCGAGGCGGCCACCATCCGGCGCATGGCGGGGCAGTTGGAGAGGCTCCTCGCCGCCGTGGTGGAGGACCCCGCGCGGCGCCTCTCCGAGCTGCCGCTCCTCGGCGGGCCCGAGCGGCACCAGCTCCTGCGGGAGTGGAACGACACCGGGGCCGAGGCGCCCGGGGACATGGTCTCCCTGATCCTGGAGCAGGCCCGCCTCCGGCCCGCCGCCCTGGCGCTCTCCCGCGGAGAAGAGCGGCTCACCTACGGCGAGATGTGGGACCGGGCCGGGGAGCTGGCCGCGCGCCTGCGTGCCCTCGGCGTCGGGCCGGACACCCTGGTAGGCCTCCACGCCGACCGCTCGCCGGCCATGGTGACGGGAGCGTTGGCCGTCTGGCTCGCCGGAGGCGCCTACGTGCCCCTCGATCCCTCCTATCCCGAGAGCCGCCTGGCCTTCATCGCCGCCGAGACGCGGATGCCGGTGGTGCTGACGGAGGGGGAGTCCCATTGGAACCAAGGAGTGAAAGGGGTCTCCTTGAATGGGGTCAAGGGCGGTGGTGCCTCCCCCCCTGGGAGGGGGGCGGTAGGGAGTGGGGGAGGTCAGGAGGGAAGTTTTTCTCTCCCCGCCACCCTCGCCTACGTCATCTACACCTCCGGCTCCACCGGCCGGCCCAAGGGGGTCCAGATCTCCCACGCCGGGCTCGCCAACATGGTGGCCTGGTTCGCGCGGACGTATCGCCTCACTCCGGGCTCCCGGGTGGCGCAGGTGGCCTCGACGGCCTTCGACGCGTCCATCGGCGAGATCTGGCCCGCCCTGGCCTCCGGGGCGAGCCTCCACTTCGCCGACCGGGAGACGGCGCTGGAGCCGGAGCGGTTCCTCGCCTGGCTGGCCGCGGAGGAGATCCGCCTCACCTTCCTGCCGACGCCGCTCGCGGAGCAGCTCCTGGAGGCGGCGGAGCGCGGGATCCCGCCGGGTCTGGTCCTGAAGACCCTCTGGACCGGCGGCGACCGGCTGCGCCGGTATCCCGCACCCTCTCTCCCCTTCGCCGTGGTGAACAACTACGGCCCCACGGAGTCCAGCATGGTGACGACGTGGGCCCCGGTAGAGCCGCTGCCGGACGGTGTGGACAACGCGCCGCCGCCCGCCATCGGCCGGCCGGTGGCCAATACCCGCCTGCGCCTGCTCGGCCGGTACGGCGAGGCGGTGCCGCCCGGTGTGCACGGCGAGCTGGCGATCGCCGGCACCGGGCTCTCCCGGGGCTACCTGGGACGGCCGGACCTGACGGCGGAGCGCTTCGTGCCCGATCCCTTCGCCGGCTCGCCGGGGGAGCGGCTCTACCGCACCGGCGACCTGGTGCGCCAGAGCCCCGACGGCCGCCTCGACTTCCTGGGACGGATCGACACCCAGCTCAAGGTGCGCGGCTTCCGCATCGAGGCGGCTGAGGTGGAGGGCACCCTGGCGCGCCATCCGGAGGTGGCCGAGGCCGTCGTCACGGTGCGGGGAGAAGGGGAGGGGGCCCGCCTCGTCGCCTACCTGGTTCACCGTCCGGCCACGGGAGAGGAGGGCGCGGCGGGCGGCCACGTCGCCCAGTGGCAGGAGCTCTACGATTCCAACTATTCGGCCAACTATGCCGGTAGACCGGACGAGGAGGCGGATGATCCCACCTTCGACATCCGGGGGTGGAACAGCAGCTACACCGGCGGACCGATCCCGCCCGGGGAGATGCGCGCCTGGGTGGAGGGGACGGTCGAGCGGCTGCTGGCCCTGCCGCACCAGCGGGTGCTCGAGGTGGGCTGCGGCACCGGCCTGCTGCTGTACCGGGTGGCGCCCCACACCGAGCGCTACCGAGCCGTCGACTTCTCCGCCGTCGCCATCGAGGGCATCCGCCGCCAGCTCGGCCGGCTCGGGCTCTCCCAGGTGGAGCTGGCGCAGCGCCAGGCCGACGACTGGAGCGGCGCCGAACCCGGCGAATTCGACCTCGTGGTGCTGAACTCCGTCATCCAGTACTTCCCCGGGGTGGACTACCTGCTGCGCGTGCTGGAAGGAGCGGTGGCGGCCGTGGCCCCCGGCGGCACGATCTTCCTGGGGGATATCCGCAGCCTGCCGCTCCAGGAGGCCTTCGCCACCTCCGTGGAAGAGGCCCGGGCGGACGACTCGACCACCCCGGAAGAGCTCCGGCAGCGGATCGCCCGCCGCATCGCCGATGAGGAGGAGCTGCTGGTCGATCCGGCCCTCTTCGACGCCCTGGCCCGGCAACTCCCTGCCATCCGGAACGTCCGCGTCCTCTCCAAGCCCGACACCTACGACAACGAGCTGAGCCGCTTCCGCTACGACGTCATCCTCGAGGTGGGTGAAGGTTCCGGGGAGGTGGTGCCTCCCCCCCTGGGAGGGAGGGAGGGAGGGAGTGGGGGAGGTCAGGAGGGGGGTTCTTCTTCTTTTACCCCCTGGTCCGCCTACGTCAACGATCCCCTGCGCGGCAAGCTCGCCCGGCGCCTCTCCTCGGAGCTGCGCCAGCTCCTGCGCGCGGAGCTGCCCGAGCCGATGATCCCCTCGGCCTTCGTGCTGCTCGACGCCCTGCCCCTCACCCCCAGCGGCAAGGTGGACCGCGCCGCCCTGCCGGACCCCGAGCCGGTGCGCGCCGCGGCGGCTCCCACCGCGCCCCGCAATCCGGCCGAGGAGACGCTGGTGAAGCTCTGGGAGGAGGTCCTGGGGATCGAGGGGGTCGGAGTCCAGGACAACTTCTTCGAGCTCGGGGGGCACTCGCTCCTCGCGACGCAGCTCCTGTCGCGGGTGCGCTCCCACCTCGGCATCGACCTGCCGCTCCAGCATCTGTTCGAGAGCCCGACGCCGGAGGCCCTGGCCGCCATCGCCATGGAGCGGCTGGAGCGCCAGGAGCTTCAGGAGACAGTGCCCGTCCTCGCCCTGCCCCCGGTCACCGCCCACGGCGCGCGGGAGGCGCCGCTGTCCTACCGGCAGGAGACGTTCTGGCGGGTGCAGCAGAGCCACCCCGAAGGCACGACCTACAGCATGCCCACCCCCCTGACGCTGCGCGGCGCCATCGACGCCGCCGTGCTCGAGCGCTGCTTCCAGGAGGCGATCCGCCGGCACGAGGCGCTCCGCACCCGGGTCGAGGTCCGGGACGGCTCGCCGGTCCAGGTGATCGATCCGGTTCCGGCTTTCCGGCTGCCGGTGGTGGACCTGCGGGGGCTGCCGGAGCCCATGCGCCGCCGGGAGGCGAACCGGTTGCGCAACGTGGAGCAGAAGCGGCCGTTCGACCTCGCGCGCGGGCCGGTGCTGCGCGCCACGCTGCTCCATCTGGGAGGAGAGCCGGACGAGCACGTGCTGCTCCTCAACATGCATCACTCGCTCTCCGACGGCTGGTCCTTCGGCATCCTGACCCGGGAGCTGGCCATCCTCTACGAGGCCTTCGCCGCGGGCGCCCCCTCCCCCTTGCCGGAGCAGCGCTACCAGTACGCCGACTTCGGCCGTTGGCAGCGCGACCTGCTGGCCCGGCCCGAAAGCCAGGTTCATCTCGACTACTGGCGCCGCCGGCTGGCCGGCTACACCCCCCGCCAAGTCATCCCGACGGACCGGCCACGCGGCGCCTGGACCTACCGCGGCGACGCCCTGCCCTGGCGGCTGCCGGCGCCGCTCGTCCTCCGGCTCCGGGAGCTCGCCACCGCCGAGGGAGCCTCCCTGTCCATGGCCCTCCTCACCGGCTGGAAGCTCCTCCTCCACCAGGCCGGCGGCTGCGACGAGATCCTGGTCGGCCTGGTGGTGGCGCTGCGCGACCGGCCGGAATTCGAGAACGTGATCGGCCTCTTCCTCAACGAGCTGGCCCTGCGCACCGACCTGTCGGGACGCCCCACCTTCCGCGAGCTGCTGCGGCAGGTGAAGCGCACCCTGCTCGAAGCCTTCGTCCACCAGTACGTGCCGTTCCCGATCATCGCCGGTGAGTTGGCCCCGTCGCTCGATCCCGCGGGCCCGCCGCTGATCCAGGCCCGCTTCAACCTGCTGAACATCCCCGTCATACCGGAGGGCGGGCCGGCCGGCATCGCCGTCGAGCAGCTCCCGGTGGAGGAGTTCGGCGCCAAGTACGACCTCACCCTCCACGGACTCGAGGCCGGCGACGAAGTCGCCCTCAACCTGGTCTACAGTACGGATCTCTTCGACCGCGGCCGCATCGAGCGCCTCGTGGAGCGGTACGAGGCCCTGCTCGCCGCGGCCGTCGCCGCCCCTGACGCCGCCCCCGACGGCGACATCTGAGCGTGCCGGGCGCGCGTCTCGTCACGAGATGTGACAAAATCGGTGTGGACGCCACCCGGTGGTCTACTATTACGTGGACTCGGAAAGGTATCGGCCCGCCGCACGCGCAAACACAAGAAACCGCAATGAACACGAACACGCCGCTGATGACCGAAGACGTCGCTGAACAGGTGCGCGACAGGGTGGACTCCGTCTACCGGACCGAGTCGCGCCGCGTGCTGGCGACCCTGATCCGCCTGCTCGGCGATTTCGACCTCGCCGAGGAGGCGCTGCACAACGCCTTCGCCTCGGCGATGGAGCAGTGGCCGCGGGAGGGTATGCCCGCCAACCCCCGCTCGTGGCTCGTCTCGACCGGCCGCTTCAAGGCGATCGACACCATCCGCCGCCGCGTGCGCTTCGATGCCACGGTGGCGGAGCTGGCGCAGCGGGTCGAGGCCGAGGAGTGGGACGGCGAGGGGCTCGAGGACGACCGGCTGCGGCTGATCTTCACCTGCTGCCATCCGGCGCTGCCGGCGGACGCCCGGGTGGCGCTGACTTTGCGCGAGGTCTGCGGCCTCACCACCGAGGAGATCGCGCGCGCCTTCCTCGCCACCCCGCCCACCATCGCCCAACGGATCGTGCGGGCCAAGAAGAAGATCCGCGACGCGGGCATCCCCTACCAGGTGCCGTCGCGGGCCGACCTGCCGGACCGGCTGGACACGGTGCTCGACGTCCTCTACCTGGTGTTCAACGAGGGGTACTCCGCCTCGTCGGGAGACTCGCTGACGCGGCCGGACCTCTCGGGCGAGGCGATCCGGCTGGGGCGGCTGCTGATGGAGCTGCTGCCGGAGCCGGAGGTCCTCGGCCTCCTCGCCCTGATGGTGCTGCACGAGTCCCGGCGCGCCGCCCGCGCCTCGCCGGACGGGGACATCGTGCTGCTCGGCGACCAGGACCGCTCGCTCTGGAACCGGGAGCTCATCGCCGAGGGGCTGGCGCTGGTGGAACGGGCGCTGTCGTCGCGCCGGTTCGGCGTCTACACCCTCCAGGCGGCGATCTCGGCGGTGCACGCCCAGGCGCCCGGCACCGAGGCCACGGACTGGCGCCAGATCGTCGGGCTCTACGATCTGCTGGCGCGGGCGGCTCCGTCTCCCGTGGTGGAGCTCAACCGCGCCGTGGCGGTGGCGATGCGCGACGGCCCGGCGGCCGGGCTCGCCCTCGTCGACGCCATCCTGGAGCGCGGCGATCTGGCCGACTATCATCTCGCCCACTCGGCGCGGGCGGACCTCCTGCGCCGCCTCGGCCGCTCCGAGGAGTCCGCCGCCGCCTACCGGAAGGCGCTCTCCCTCGCCCGCCAGGAGCCGGAACGCCGGTTCCTCGAAGGGCGGCTGCGGGAGCTGGGCGCGGGCTGAGGGCCGGCTGAAGAAAAATCCGCGCCCCTTGTCGATTCGAGTCCGTCCCGTTCGACTAGAGGGTAGGGGGAGGCCCGCGGCGAGCCTCCCCGGAACCGAGAAAGGAGCCAGAATGAGCGGAGTCCGGGTCCTGGTGGGTACACGCAAGGGCGCGTTCGTCCTCACGGCGGACGGCAAGCGCCAAAAGTGGGATGTCAGCGGTCCCCATTTCGCGGGCTGGGAGATCTACCACGTCAAGGGATCGCCCGTGGACCCGAACCGGCTGTACGCCTCCCAGTCGAGCGGCTGGTTCGGCCAGCTCATCCAGCGCTCCGACGACGGCGGCAAGACCTGGGAGCCGGTGGGGAACGAGTTCGTCTACGACGGCGTCCCCGGCACCCATCAGTGGTACGACGGCACCCAGCACCCCTGGGAGTTCAAGCGCGTCTGGCACCTCGAGCCGTCGCTCACCGATCCCGACACCGTCTATGCCGGTGCCGAGGACGCCGCCATGTTCCGCACCACGGACGGCGGCCGCACCTGGCACGAGCTCTCCGGCCTGCGCCAGCACGGCTCCGGGCCCCGCTGGCAGCCGGGCGCCGGCGGCATGTGCCTGCACACCATCCTGCTGGACCCGCAGAACCCCGGGCGGATCTTCATCGCCATCTCGTCCGCGGGCGCCTTCCGCAGCGACGACGGCGGCCAGAGCTGGAAGCCGATCAACCGCGGCCTCAAGTCGGAGTACATCCCCGACCCGGAGGCGGAGGTCGGCCACTGCGTCCACCGCATCGCCATGCACCCGTCGCGCCCCGCCACCCTGTTCATGCAGAAGCACTGGGACGTCATGCGCAGCGACGACGCCGGCGAGAGCTGGGTCGAGGTCAGCGGCAACCTGCCCACCGACTTCGGGTTCCCCATCGACGTCCACGCCCACGAGCCGGAGACCATCTACGTCGTCCCGATCAAGAGCGACTCCGAGCACTTCCCGCCGGACGGCAAGCTGCGCGTCTACCGCAGCCGCACCGGGGGCAACGAGTGGGAGGCGCTCACCAACGGCCTGCCGCAGAGCGACTGCTACGTCAACGTGCTGCGCGACGCCATGGCGGTCGACCAACTCGACGAGTGCGGCATCTACTTCGGCACCACCGGCGGGCAGGTGTACGCCTCGGCCGACAGCGGCGACACCTGGGCCCCGATCGTGCGGGACCTGCCGGCCGTCCTGTCCGTCGAGGTCCAGACGCTGCCATGATCCGCGTCGTGCTGCCGTTCCACCTGCGGAACCTGGCGCGCGTCGACGCCGAAGTGGAGGTCCCGGTGGACGGCCCGCCGACGCTTCGCGCCGTCCTCGACGCCCTCGAAACCCGTTACCCGGTGCTGCGCGGGACGATCCGCGAGCACGGGACGCAGCGCCGCCGGCCGTTCCTGCGGTTCTTCGCCTGCGAGGAGGACATCTCCCACGAATCGCCGGATACCCCGCTGCCCGCGGAGGTCGCGACCGGGAACGAGCCACTGTACGTCGTCGGCGCCATCGCCGGCGGATAGATACGATCCGCATTTGGAGACAAGCCTGTGAAATACATGTTGTTGACATACGGCGACGAGAACGCTCTGGACGAGGGCGAGCGGAACCAGTGTTATCAGGACTCCGTCCAGCTCACCCATGAGCTGCACGCGGCGGGGAAGTACCTCGGCGCCTCCCCGTTGCACTCCACGTCCATGGCGACGAGCGTCCGGGTGCGCGAGGGGAGGAAGCTGGTGACCGACGGCCCGTTCGCCGAGACCCGCGAGCAGTTGGGCGGCTACTACCTGATCGATGCCAACGATCTCGACGAAGCGATCGCCATCGCCGCGCGGATCCCGATGGCGCTGCGGGGCACCATCGAGATCCGTCCCATCGTCGAGCTCTCCGGCCTTCCCGAAAAGTAGTCGCCGCTGCTGTCGATTCGAGCCATCCCCGTTCGACTACCTGTGGAGCCCGGGCCGGCGCCCGGGCTCACCAACTCAACCAAACAAGGAGGGGGCCATGAAAATCGTTCCTTATCTCAACTTCGACGGTCAGTGCGAAGAGGCGTTCAAGTTCTATGAGCAGTGCCTCGGCGGCAAGATCATGGGGATTATGAAGGGCGAGGATGCGCCGATGCCGGAGGAGATGGCGGCGGAGTGGAAGGGCCGGGTCATGCACGCCTGTATGCAGGTGGGCGACCAGCTCCTGATGGCCTCCGACAGCCCGCCGGGACAGCATCAGGCGCCGCAGGGCACCTACGTCTCGGTCCACATCGACGACCCGGCCGAGGGCCGGCGCGTCTTCGATGTGCTGGCGGAGAACGGGAAGGTGGAGATGCCGTTCGACAAGACCTTCTGGGCCGCCGGTTTCGGGATGTGCGTCGACCGCTTCGGCACGCCCTGGATGATCAACTGCGCCGGCGACACCGCCGGCCAGGACTGTCAGGCTCAGGCCTAGGCAGCCTCTCCGGACGCGGTGGCCCCGTCCTGGGCGCCGCGTTCCGGAAGTACATCGATTGTCAAAGAGCTGGCGGAGCAGCCCTGTTTCGGGCGCCGCCATGAATCGTCTCGTCCATGTTGACCGGAATCGATCCGACGTGTAAGGATAGGAGCTCCCGGGGCGGCTGTCAACCCCTTCGTGCGCTTGCGGCCCCGTGGGGCGGAGGGGTTGCCCCCTGGGGCACAGGCCCTGCCCCAAGGGGCCAATGGGCCGCCCCCTGGGGCGACCCTGATCCTCCGAGGGGCGGCCGACCCGCCCCAAGGGGCACACTGGACCTGCCCCGGGGGGCCGCCGCTCGGCCCTAGAGGGCCGGCACGGCACCAACCGGGGCGAGCCGGTCGCCCTCCGGGGCCAACCGTCGACGTCGCGGGGCGAACAGCCCACGAAGTCGCCGGGCTCTTTGAAAACTGAATCGTGACGGGGCCGCGGCCGAGTCCAAGGCCGCGCCCCTGAGGATTTCTCCGTCCAACAGGAGGACCGTGGGGGGAGGCGAAGGAGGAGGGCACCGGTACGATGGCGGACCGCTCTGGCCGACAAGGACAACGGGCCGCCAATCCATTGACCGTCTAGTCCTTTTTCTGCTCCTAGTTGAAGGAGAGCAAAGCCCGCCGTGCGCCACACCCGGTCCGGTCACCCGGACCCCATACCACACGGTTGAGGCCGACATAGATGGCCCGCTGGTCCCCCTCGGGAACCGTGGTATCCGGAATGGCGAAGAGATTCTGGGTCGCGGGGGTCTGCACATAGCTGTGCGGCGGTCCCCAACTCACGAACTGATCCTTCACTACGACTTTCAGGGTGGCGTCCGTGAGATTCATGAACTGTCGGATCAAGGGGTTGTCGATACCCAAGGGCAGGAGCATGTTGGCAGGCGCCAGCGCAAGAATCTCGTGCGCCACCCAAAGCTCTGCCTCGTGCTCGGTGGTCCCAAAGTCACCCGAGTGTCCGTCGTTGGTCTTGGAGTCCCCGATGTGCACCGACCACCCTGCCGGACGGCCCTCATACTCGACCACGATATTGGCTTGCGTGCAGGTTGGTGGGATGACCACCTTGAGGGCGGCCTGCTTCCAACCCGTCGCCGGACAGAACTCAGTCGCCGGGGCTGGTGAACAGTTCCCGGCGACGTTGCCGGGCTCTACGAGCGTGTAGGTGATGTAGGGGGTGACACTGGTATGCGACGCCTTCTGGCAGGCTTTGAGATCGATGATGAACTGACCAGCCGGGCACTGCGCCTGGAGGGCAAGCGGGAATGCGGCAAGGACGGCAAAGACGAAGATGCAAACGAAGAAATGAATCGGGTGCCTACGGACCATTTTGATCTCCTTTTGTGAGTGATTCAAGTTGTCGATCCGCCAACCGTGCTCTCTGGCTCTTCATCAGTATAGAACTCATCAAGCTTTAAACCAAGACTAAAATAATTTTTGCCGCGTCCAAGCTTTCCCGGCTCCGAGAGGAGCTCACGCAACGATAGGAGGCGGCAGGAGAGCTCAGAGCGTTCCTACTCTCAAGCGGTAGGTCCGCAGTACAGTAGATGTGACAGTTGCGTTGGAGGCATAGCCATATACGCAAGCAGAATAGGTTCGAATAGATTTCCAAGAATAGGTTCCAGGTGTTTCGCAGGGAGTGTCGGCTCGTAGACGGCCGCCGCAGCCGCCGCAAGAATAGGTCCAGGTGTTTCGCAGGGAGTGCCGGCTCGTAGACGGCCAGCACAGGCAGAGCATCGTACTGAAAGGCGTACTCGCCCTCGCTTTTCAGGCCTTCGGTCGCATTGAACGGGTGGGCACGGCGTGAGCTTGCCGACGGGCAGACGGACCGGCACACCTCCGGCAGGTGCCAGATCCTCTTTGGGCGATTGGAGGACGGCTAGGCCCGAGGGCCTATCTATCTGGTGGGTGAGAGGGCTGGAGAATCGTCTCGCACGAAGGGGAGGTGGGGTGGAAAGCTACCGGTAGGAAATGCCGCCATGCGGTCTCCTGCGCGTAGCTTCTCGGCTGCCTCCCTGAACGCAGCGACGAAGCTTGCATAGGCCTCGTACAACCCGCGGCGTACTTTCTTGGTGAACGCGTGGAAGCGCGGCGCGGAGGACTTCTTTGGGTTCCTTGGGCGCTCGAACGGATTCTGCCGCTCGATGGCTTCACGGCCCAGCGGCTCGATCCCGCTGGCTTCGCGGAGCGCCGCCGCCTCGGCTTCGATCTGCTGGACGAGTCCGGCAATCCTGGAGCGGCGGATCTCGGCGGAAAGGCCATCCCAGCAGGGAAGGGGGACGAGCTCCAGGATCTGCGTCTCGGCAAAGCTCCGGGTTTCGCAGGCCTCCCGCCTGCGCCGGGCGCCGTACTCCTGGGTGCGGTCAAACCACGTCCCCGCGACAGGGCTTCCGTCAAGGAGAGCCTGCGCGGCGTGGACTCCCGGCCAATCCGCCAGCCGTTCGACCAACCCCTCCTTGCAGCCATTCGAGAGGGTATAGACGAGACGGTCGATCTGGGCGGCTTCCTCGCCGCTGACGACGATGGAGTGGTAGCGGCCCTCCCAGAAGTGCCCCCTGCGCCCCCGGAGTCGGTTGATCTCGCGGGCGACGTTGGAGTTGAGGTATCCGGCGAAGCGGGCGAGTTGCTCGGCATCGTGGACCCGGACCAGAAGGTGGTAATGCGAGGACATGAAGCAGTAGGCCACGACGCCGACCTGGTGCTCGTTGGCCGCCCGGGCGAGCACGCCGCGGATGATCTCGTTGACCAAGGGGCTGGGAGTCAGCAGGTACTGGCTCTGGAAGCACCGGGTGGTGATCTCGACGAGAGTGTCGTTCTCCGGGACGAAGCGCAGGGGGCGTGGCATGGCGGAGCCCCGTCAGGGCAAGCCCCCTGCCAGCTCGAGAAATTCGCCTAAGTCACTGATTTGGCAGGGACGTGTAGCTGACAGGCGGCAAGGGTTCGCCATCCACCATGTCAAGGAATCTGGCGCCTTGAGGTGGGGAGAGTCTGGTCTGCCCTCTTGCCTCCGGCTTCGGAGTGTGTCAAAAGATCTGGACAGCCCGCTCGATCTTCTGACAGTGGATCGGGCGGACAAGACGACTGACTAGAGGGCGACTGCCTAGACTAGAGGGCTGGCACTTGTTCTGTTGAGCCATCACGCCTGTTCTTCTCTGGAAATGACTGTGAGCTCGTCAGCAAATCCCATTTCACTGGATCGGGTTTTTCCCATCCTGGCGGTCGCCGACCTCGCCGCGGCCGTGGTGTACTACACTGATGTCCTTGGGTTTCATGAAGCATGGCGCTGGGGCGACCCGCCCGCTCGTGTCGGAGTCGCCCGGGATAGGGTAGAGCTACAACTGGTGCAGGCGGGAACGCCGGGCGCCCCCGTTGGGGACGCCGTGGTCTATTGCCATGTGCGTGGCGTGGATGCGCTGTACGCCGAGTGCACCACTCGCGGCGCCGACATCTGTATGCCGCTGGCGGACCGGGGGTTCGGACTTCGAGATTTTCGAGTCCGGGACCTGGACGGAAATATCCTCGGCTTCGGGGAGCCGATCACCTTGACCCGCAGTAGCTCAAAGTCAGAGGACACCATGACGAGGCGCGACGGAGAGAACCTGAGCGAGATGCTCAACCAACACGGCGGCGCATTGCGAGTCGCCACGGCCGCCGACATCCCGGCGATTTTCGCGGTCCGGACCAGTGTGCGCGAGAACCATCTCGACCTCGATGGGCTCGCCGAGCGGGGCGTCACGCCGGCGTCCGTCGCGGGAATGCTCGACGAGGCGCAGGCGCGCACCTGGGTGGTCGAGGAACGCGGGGAGGTCGTGGCATTCAGCGTGGCGAACGCGCAGGCGGGCACCGTATTCGCCCTTTTCGTCCACCCGAAGGCGGAGGGGCGCGGCTATGGCCCGGCGCTGCTTCGCGCCGCCGAGGAGTGGCTGTTCGCGGCAGGCTGGGAGGTCATCTGGCTGAATACGGGGCAGGAGCCGCACCTCCGGGCGCACCGCGTCTACCGAACTGCCGGATGGGAGCTCGTCGGGCCAGCCGACCACGGTGACGTGCGGTATGAGAAGCGCCGTGCTACCTGACGAGACGGGGACAGGTGAGCCGTCCCTGATCATCGACTCATGATAGGATCCCTTCGACACAAGAAAGGAGCTCCCATGAAGCGAGCCATCGCAGCCCTGTTCGGAATCCTGTGCGCTACGGCGTCCTTCGCCGGGACGGCGGTCGTTACCGCCAGCTCGGACAGCGGAGGGTACGAGCTCACCGTCACCACTACACCAAACGCCGAAAAGGCGGATGTCTTCGTGGGCTCGGTGGTGCTGAAGAATAAGGCGACCGGCGAAGTCCTCGCCGCGCCGAAGGTGATCTTCAAGGCAGGAGAAACGGCGAACCTTCAAATTCAGGGCGAGGGTCGCACGCTTCGGCTCGAGCTCCATTCCGATGCGACGAAAAACGAAGCGAAGGCGGTCGTGGAATACTCGCTCGCGGACGAGGTGGTGTTCGCGCCGACTGTCATCCTCGAGTTGAGGTAGTCCGCGGCCTGGCAGCAGCTCCCTGCCAGGCCGAAGATCCCCCCTTCGCCTACTGCTCCCTCAACGCCTCGGTCGACTCGACCTGGAGCCCCTCTGGGCAGACTCGACCGAGATCGAGATGGTTCTCGCGCACGCTGCGACGGGCTCGCCGAGCGGGGCGTCACGCCGGCGTCCGTCGCGGGAATGCTCGACGAGCCGCAGGCGCGCACCTGGGTGGTCGAGGAAGACGGGGAGGTCGTGGCATTCAGCATGGCGGACTCGCGGGCGGGCACCGTGTTCGCCCTTTTCGTCCACCCGAAGGCGCACGGGCGCGGCTACGGCCGTGCGCTGCTCCGCGCGGCCGAGGAGTGGCTGTTCGCGGCAGGCTGGGAGGTCATCTGGCTGAATACGGGGCAGGAGCCGCACTTCCGGGCACACCGGATCTACCGGGCTGCCGGGTGGGAGCTCGTCGGGCCGGCCGACCACGGCGACATGCGGTATGAGAAGCGCCGTGCCGTCTGACCTGGCCCGACCTGAACATTCCGTTCGCTGAACAGGCAAGAATGGCTAAGCGTCAACTTAGTTGACGCTGTCGGCCAGGCGGTCTAGACTCCCCAGGAGATTTCAGATGAGAAGGTTTGCGCTCGGGCCGTGCTCTGACCAGCCGGCCCACCCGGCTTCACTGGAGAAGGCGTTCCACGTCTATAGAGTTGCACTGGGCGAGGGGCTCCTGCAAGCCAAGCCTATTGAGGGGGAGAATACTATGAGAGCGAAGCTTCGAGTAGGGTGTATCGGCCTTCTGCTCTGCGTGATCTTGACGGCCAACGCGGCGGCGGAGGACTTTTTGATGTGGCAGATGCCAGGCACGGGCATCTCGTTTCCCGTCTATGTGTATAGCGGCGGAAGCCAGGTAGGCTATATCCCGGATAGTACTTTGCAGGTCTTCGTGGGGCCCTATGCCGCGGGGACCACTTCTGGCAGCTACCAACTGTATTATCAAGCCGGCGGGTCCTGGTACGCATGTGCTCTGGTTTTGGCGAGCGGAAGCATCGATGCCAGTACGACTTGCCCGGGAGCAGTCATCAACCCGCCGGTATCCCAGAATGGCGCCCAATCCAACGTCTATACAGTGGGTGTGGCTGCAAGCGCCTGGCCGGCGGCCGTGGCCGCGCCATCCAACCCGGTCGAGACGGACTACGGTCAACGCACGATCACCTTGGTCAACAACACCAAGTATCCGATGATCCAGATCGGACAGTCGGCCACCCAGAACACACCGATCGCTGCCACGATCAAGAAGAATGCGCCCTTCGTGGTGAGCGTCGGGACCAATGGCCTGAGCTCGGCGGCATTCTATCTGTCCAGCTATTGCACGGCTGGGTCGGTGGCTGAATGTGGCGAGCCGCCGACGGTCGCGCAATGCTCTGGTGAGCCGCCCAAGAATTGGGTCTGTACGGGAGGCTATTTTCCGGGCCAGGTTCCCTATGCCACCAAGATCGAAGCGACGATATTGGCGGTCAGCGACGGCGTTCCCGCGGGCGCGAGCAACGTCGATGTCTCTGCGGTGGACGGCTATAACACCGGAGTGAGGCTTTATCCTGCCGCGCCAACGTACTGCACATTCACTGTGCCGCCTGAAAACTCGAATGTGCTTGGAGCGGGGTACTACAGCTCCGCGAACGCCCTGGCTCAGGTCGTACCCGTAAGCTCGAGCTCTTTGTCCGCCATGTGCGAGAAGAGCTCGCAGCTGCCCGGGCCTCCCTCGAAGGGGCAGACGGCCTGGAATCTGTCCAAGGTCTCGTCGAGCAACGCGTTCGAAGGTTGTGTAAGCCCCTGCACTTATGCGACCGCCAACGTGAACCAGAATGGCGTCACCGAGCAGGATGTCAACCTGTTCTGCTGTAGTGGGCCATACAACACGCCTCAAACCTGCGGTATGCCTGCCGGCCAACTGGGCGCCAACACCTCCACGTACAACACCAGCATCGAGAGCTCCTCGCTATTCAAGAACGTATACGGCTACGCCTTCGGCGACGCGGGCAGCGACTATGCTTGCCCGCCGGAGACCAACTTCATCGTAGAGTTTGTTTCCACGCCCTGATTCAGCCCCGAAAAGTAGGCCTGCGCGCGGACGAGGCCGCGCACAGCCGGCCGACCACGGCGACGTGCGGTATGAGAAGCGCCGTGCTCCGCTACGAAGCTCCCCCTTCGCCTCTGGCCACAAACAGATTCCGAAGTCTTGACGAGCATGCGAAATGCCGCTAAGCTGGCGCAGTATCAAAGACTCTGCAGTGAAGGGGCTGAAAGGCTCCTTTGTATTCGTGCGCAGCTCGGGCGAACGCAGGTATTGGAGCGTTTCTCCGGGCTGAAGCACGAATCTGGAACATCTATCTCTTTGGAGAGCGCTCATGACTACCCAAAGGAGCGGCGTGAGCCGCTTCGCACAGATTTCGTCCGTGGCTCGATTTCGCGATTGCCTCCTGATGATCTTGCTGTTCTCTGCTGGTTGTGCGACAACGTCCTCTCCAAATCTTGGGACAGTCGCTTCCCACCCCGGCCACAACGATGCATTGGAGAGGAGTGACCACACTCGGCATGTTCCCGCTGTGAGCTGCAAATTGCGGCACCATGATGACGAATGCCCGCCCCCGAAGGAAGGAGGTGCCTGGGAGAGCGTGATCCCTGCAACGGGAAGTGCCGCCATCCACAATATTCTCGGCATGCAGACGGTGCACTCTACAGTCCTGCCGAGCGGGCGTTTGCTGCTGGTGAGCGGTAGCAGTTGGCGCAACCGGAATGGGACCCAGTATTACCCGGAGTATCCCGAGCCCGAGACGCCTACGGGGTTGTTTATCAGGGATGAGGATCCCTTTCGCAACGAGAAGCTCGATGAATACTACGAGCTCGTGAACAACGCAGCCATCTACGACCCGGTCGCCAATACCTTCTATCGGGTCCCTGTACCGGTACCCGAAGCCGATCCTGACAACGCCGGGCACTTCGCTCCCAATGACTTCTTCTGTACGGGGCACCAGCATCTCCGGGATGGCAACGTGCTCTTCACCGGAGGAACGCAGTACTACAGCCCATTTCGGACCGGCAACAACACCTCGTATATCTTCGATTGGCGGTCGGAGTTGGAGACCTCCTGGGATAAGGTGGACTGGCGGGTGCGGCCGGCCTCCAATGACGAGACGCCCTGGACGTTCTCCGGTTTCATGAAACGAGGCCGTTGGTATCCGAGCCTGCTTCCTCTGCTCGATGGCCGGTTGGCTGTCTTCAGCGGCTTCGTGGGTTTCGACAAAGGGTTCCCCGAGATGCACATCTTCGAGATCAACAGTTGGATCGAGGTTTTCGATCCATCGGCTTTCGACCCCGCCACTCCAGAGCGGGCTTGGAAGGCGGTTGACGTCGCGCAGGTCGAGAACAGCCCGTTCAGAACCCTCATCAACCCCGACTTTGTACCGACTCCTGACGTGCCTTGCGATGCGCGGTGCATCGAGTCCAACAAATACGATGCCTTCAAGCTCTACCCCGAGAACTACCTTCAACCCGATGGGCGCATCTATTTGACTCGCGAGGGGGACTGGGTCAGCCTGCGCACGTGCGACGCCGCCTTCATGCGGCGCACGAAGCACACCTATTGGGCCACCCTGGAGGACGAGAACGACGGGCTCCAGGTATCGTTTTCCCGTGGGCCCGACCGGGTCGAGGACGTGACTTCCTACGGTACGACGTTCAAGGATCCCGAAACTGGCCAGATTCACCTGATCGGGGGCCAACCGACATCGCCGGGAACCCTGTATCCACTCAACTCGGCCAACCCCAACCACTTTGCGGGCGGCCGGGGTTCGGCACGGCTCGAGACCTTCACCCCGGACAACAGCCCGGCGGGAGGCCATTGGACCCTCGATCCGGACTTCCTCGGGACTGAGCCGGAGGCCGACCGGACCATGCACTATACCGTCGCCCTGCCGACAGGCCAGATTCTCATCATCAGCGGCGGCAATTACGACTTCTATGGGCCGGTGTTTCATCCCATCCTGCTGACGCCTCAGTACGATCCGAAGACGGGAAAGCGGACAGGCTATTCACAAAAGAAGATGCTCGATGCTCTCGAGCCCCGGCTGTACCACAATATCGCTCTGCTGCTGCCCGACGGGCGAGTCTTCGTCTCGGGAGGCAATAGCGCGCGAGCCACTATCACTCCGCGCAATGGTCCGCCGCCGCCGTATTCCGGGGCCGGCCAGCCGCCTCCAGACCTCAAGCAGGTCGAGACCGACCTCTACTTCTTCGATGATGGTCCGATAGGGAAGGGTTTACCCGGGCAACTCACCACGCCGACGGAGAACTGGACGGCGGAGATCTATTCACCGCCGTATCTGTTCATCGATCCGGAGCGCCGAGCGGCGATCACATCTCTCGCGCCGATCGAGAAGGTCGGCTATACGCCGTCGGCCTCGATCGGCGGCAAGAACTTCACACTCTTTCATAGTGGGGTTGCCTACCAGATGGGGCTCAAGGCCCTGCCCAACTGCGCACCGGAGGATGCCCGCCTGGCGCTCATCAAGCTTCCCAGCGCTACCCATGGCTGGCAGAACGGCCAGCAGTTCATTCAACTCGACTTCGAGCCGGCCGAAGGCGGCATCAAGTTCACGACGCCGGACGCGAAAGCGAGCATGATACCGCCGGCCTACTACATGCTGTTCTACACGGATTGCCACGGCAAGCCTGCCGAGGCATGGATGGTGCGCTTCGACGACGCGGCTTCGGAGCCGTAACCGGTAACGCGGAGCCGGAGGCTGGGCCCGCGTGCGGATCAAGCCGCACGCGGGCCCGGGAGATCACCTCGATGTGATCAGATGCAGGCGAGGTTCGAGCAGGTGCGCCATCCGGTCGGCCCCAGCACGAAGTGATAGGTCGGATTGGCCGCCGGCAGGGTGATCCAGTGGTTCGATCCACAGCCCGGGGTCGAGAGGTCGTCCACGTAGACCCTGCGCGTGCCGGAATCGAGGCAGGACTCGGTGCTCTGCGCGAGCACGAACAGGAGATCGAGCTGCCGGGTGGCGGGGTCGTACATCGCGGTATAGACGGTACCCTTCCCGCCGTTGACCGCGATGTTGTTGTTGAGCTGAGGCCCGGTGTAGAACGTGGCGCGGCGGCCGTCGCTCCACAGCAGGAAGTGGAAGTCGGCTCTCATCCGGGCCGCGCCGAACACCGTGGAGAGAGAGCCCGGGATGGTGGTGTTGTTCACCAGAGCCTGGAGCTGGCTCTTCTCGGTCGACGTGAGGCCGAAGACGGCGGAGTATTGCGCCGCGAGATAATTCACCACGTCCCTCACCTGCGGCGACTTGTAGCAATCGGTCGAGAAACCCGCGGCGGTGCCGAACAGCCAGCGCTTCGAGTCCTGGTTGTAGTCGGTCTTCGAGCGGGGGCTCGCCATGGCGAGCACGGGGCAGTTCCGGTTGTTGGTCTGGACGAGGCTGGTTGTGGCACCCTGCACGTTGTAGACGCTCGTAAAGTCGACGGCCGACGCGGAGAGCGCGTAGGCGTACCAGGTGCGGCGCAGATAATCCTGCGCCTTGGTCTTGATCGCGGCCGCCGCCGGATCCGCGGGATGCGACTGCGCCCAGTAGTGCGCCGCCAAGACTCCGGTCATCGTGGCCGCGTCGTAGACGTTCGAGAACAGCTCAGAGCCCTTGAAGTGCCAGATGTTTCCCGCGCCGCTCCCCGAGGCCTGGCGATCGAGGAAGTCCTGCCACCAAGTCCGGTAATCGGTGCCATTGACGATCGGGCCGTCGAACAGCGCGACCGCCGCGGCGATCACGGGCTTGTTCTCGCTGCCGGCGTTCGCCCACTGGTTGAAGGTCGGGCCCAACTGCGCCGAATAGTTGACGTTGGCTGAAGGAACGCCGGTCTTCATGACGCAGAGGAGCTCGTTCAGGAGATCGGGCGGATCTCCCGGGTCTTCACCGGTAGGCCCGCATTCCAGAGGCACGGCGCCATCGGTCTGGAGGATGAGTTGCGGCTGATAAGCGCCGTACTCCTCCTCGCTGTAGAAGCGCTGGCCCGTGATATCGGCCGAGCTGGCGAGGGCGAAGGTGACCGGGGAGGGAGTGATCCAGTTGGTGACGTCGAGGTCCAGGAAGGTGTTGGCCGCCAGGTTGGTGCGCGATCCGATGAAGGAGAAGACCGTTCCGCTCGACCAGTTGTTCCAGGTGAGCGAGGTCTCGGACCAGGAGGGAGAGCCCATGCTGACGTGGTAGTAACCCACCTCGCTGATCGCTCCCGCGACCCGCAGGCGCAGCGTCGCGGATAGGATGTTCCCGTCGAGGGCCGGGATATTGAAACGGAGGAAGGAGTGTTGCCCCTGCCCGGTCGCGACATTGCGGATCCGCAGGTTGAGATCGGAGCCGTAGTTGGAGTTGGGCGTCGACTGCTGGACGAACGTGTCCGCGGCGGGAGTCAGGCTGTAGGTGGTTGCGGAGAGGGTTCCTGGCAGGGAGACCAGGAGGGTTGTCGGGAGGAGCATCGCCAATGTCAACTTTTTCGGTTTCATCGTCAGCATCTCCATCTAGCTCGGCTCGGGCTGAGCGCTCAGCCCGAGCCGATAAAATGGATATTTGCATGGAACGATGACGCGGCTCTAACAAAATCTTGCTCGGTTGGTGGTGGCGCTTTCTAGTGCCGGTCGTCTGGCCGGTTGCCCGGAAACCGGAGCTCCCCCTCGCGGATCTCGTGCTTCCACAGCTCCTTGCCATGGGTGTCGAGGGTGCGGAGGGTCAGCACCCGCTCCTTGGGCTTGCCGGAGACCTCGACGAGGCCGAAGTTGTGGACGCCGCCGGTCACCCAGGTGCCGGGGACGCGGGCGGGGTTGTCTGCCTCCTTCTCCAGGCGCGAGCCGCCGGAGGTCAGGGGGCTCGAGGTGAACTCGTAGAGCGGGTAGAGGCCGGGCAGTTGGCGGCGGAGCAGCTCGGTGTGGTGGCGGTCCCCCGACAGGAAGACCACCCCCTCCACGCGGGAGTCGCGCACGAAGTCGAAGAGCTCCTTCTGCTCGGCGGGGAAGTTGCCGAACGCCTCGAAGAAGGTGAGCGGGTTGACCATCTGGCTGCCCGACACCACCACCTTGAAGGTCGCGTGGCTGCCGGCCAGGGCCTCCTTGAGCCAGTCCAACTGCTCCTTACCCAGCATCCGCTTGCCCGGGCCGTCCGGCATGTCGTCGGGCGAGCGATAGTAGCGGTCGTCGAGGAGGAAGAACTCGACGTCCGCCCACTCGAAGCGGGTGAAGACGCCGGGCGCCTCCGCCGTGCCGAAGGAGGGGTTGGGGAAGTGGTCACGGAAGACGCGCAGGCTCTCCTCGCGCAGCCGGTAAGTGCGGTCCGCGTTGTTCGGGCCGTAGTCGTGGTCGTCCCAGATCGCGTAGTGGTGCACCGTGCCGAGCAGCGCCTGCATCTGGGGGAGCGCCCGGTCGTGCGCCCAGCGGTAGCGCATGCCGGCCTCGGTCAGCCAGTCCGGCCCCCGGTAATAGACATTGTCCCCCAGCCAGATCATGAAGTCCGGCTTGGCCGCCGCGATCGACTCGAAGATCTCGTAGCTCTTTCCATAGGGCTCGCCGGGACGGTCGAACGGCGGGTCGTTGATGTAGGCGCAGGAGCCGATGGCCGCCCGGAAGCTCGGCGGGTCGGTGCGGTATTGCCAGTAGGCCTGGGTCTGGAGCGTCAGCGGGTAGGGCCGCTCCACCCGCTTGCCGTCGAGGTAGACCTCGTAGTCGTAGCGGGTGCCGAAGTCGAGCCCGGAGAGGCGCAGCAGGGCGATGCCCATGTCGCCGGTGGTGGTCACCTCCTGGGAGAGGCGGGCGGCCTCGGGGCGTCCCTGCGGCCAAAGGCGGACCTGCACCTTGCAGGGGTAGCGGGTCTGGACCCAGACCGTCGCCTCGTCGACCTCGGCCGGGCCGAGCATCGGGCCGGAGCGCAGGCAGTGGCCGGGATCGTTCGCCGCGGGCTGGCCGCAGGCGGGGAGGGCGAGGGCGCAGAGAGCCAGGGCGAGCGCCAGGGATCGCGATGAGATTCGGGACACGAGCGGTTCCTCCTTGGGGATCTCTTTCGAGGGAGGGGGAGTCTAGCAGGCTCCCATGGCGCCGGTGCGATAGACTTGGGCCGGTCAACCTACGGGAGGGAGCTCATGAGCGACAGCGTCTGGTACGTAGCGGTCCAAGGGCAGCAGCAGGGCCCGCTGAGTCAGGATGAAGTGATCAACGGCATCCGGAGCGGCCGTTTCGGCCGCGACGCCCACGTCTTCAGCCAGGGGATGGACAACTGGGCCCCCATCTCCAGCCGCGCCGAGTTCGCGCAGGCGTTCGCCGGCGCGGCGTCGATGGCACCGCCGCCCCCGCCGCCGCGCGGCGCCGGAGCGCACGACATCGAGTACGAGCTGTTCGGCGAGGAGATGCAGTACGTCGAGATCACTCTCGACCCCGGCGAGGCCTGCATCGCCGAGGCCGGCGCCTTCATGTTCATGGACCCCGGCATCCAGATGCAGACCATCTTCGGCGACGGCTCCGGCCAGGAGGGGGGCGGCTTCATGGGCAAGCTCCTGTCCGCCGGCAAGCGGATGGTCACCGGCGAGTCGCTGTTCATGACCATGTTCGGCAACAGCGGCGGCAACAAGCAAAAGGTGGCCTTCGCCTCCCCCTACCCGGGCAAGATCATCCCCATCGACCTGCGCCGCCACGGCGGCCGGGTGCTGTGCGAGAAGGACGCCTTCCTGTGCGCGGCCAAGGGGATCTCGGTGGGGATCGCCTTCCAGCGCCGGCTGGGCGCCGGCCTGTTCGGCGGCGAGGGCTTCATCCTGCAGAAGCTGGAGGGAGACGGCCTGGCGTTCGTCCACTCGGGCGGCACCATCCTCTCGCGCGAGCTCGCCCCCGGCGAGACGCTGCGGGTGGACACCGGCTGCCTGGTCGCCTTCGAGAGCCAGGTGACCTACGACATCCAGATGGTGAGCGGCATCAAGACCGCCTTCTTCGGCGGCGAGGGGCTGTTCTACGCCGCGCTCACCGGACCCGGTCGGATCTGGCTGCAGTCGCTGCCGTTCAGCCGCCTGGCGAAGAAGATCTTCGGCGCCATCCCGCAGCAGAAGGGGGAGGGCTCCATCCTCGGCGGAGTGGGCCTGGGCGCCCTTCTGGGAGGCGACAGCTAGGAGCCTTCAGCTCACCGGGGCCTCGATCTTGAGCATCCGGCCCCAGGCCTGGCGGAGGTTCTCGGGGAGGTCCAGGGAGGGGAAGACCTCCCGGATCTCCTCGCGGCTGACGAAGGCCCAGATGTCGTCCCACTGGGCGTAGCGCAGCAGGTGCGAGATCACCCAGGAGCGCTCCTCGTCGGTGCCCTGGCGGAGGATGCGGCGCACCTCCTGGGAGCTCACCCGCCGGTCGGGAAAGAAGTCGAGGGGATCGGTGGACTGCCGGCCGCGCACTGGCCCGTTCATCCACTGAGTATAGCCCCCTTGACCGCGCCCCACGGCTCCGTTACATTTCCCTCGCTCGATTGTCGGGCGGGCATAACTCAGTTGGTAGAGTGCAAGCTTCCCAAGCTTGATGTCGCGGGTTCGAGTCCCGTTGCCCGCTCCAGATTCTTTCCTTCCCGGGCGGACGGTGCGTTGGCACCGGCCGCCCTCTTGATGTCAGGAGACCAGGGACCGCCCACCGCCGACGGCCGGCCGGTGCGCGGAGCTGAACGCCATGTCGATCTTTCGTCGTGATCGTGAGAGCACGGGCTCGGCCCCGTCCTCTCCCTCCCCGGCCAGCGAGGCCCCGGCGGCGTCCTCCCAGCGGCGCCGCATCACCCACATCGCGCCCGGCACCCGCATCCGGGGCGAGGTCACAGGCTCCAGCGAGCTCCTCGTCGAGGGGGAGGTCGAGGGGGACATCCGGGTCGACTCGGTGGTGGTGGTCGGTGCCGAGGGGAGCATCCAGGGCCCCATCAACGCCCAGGTGGTGCGGATCGGCGGCCGGGTGACCGGCAACGTCTCCGCCGCCGAGCGGGTGGAGGTCTCCCCGGCCGGCAGCGTCGAGGGGGACATCGCCGCGTCGCGGGTGGTGATCGCTGAAGGTGCGTTTTTCAAGGGCAGGATCGAGATGTCAGGTGAGAAGAACGCGGCAGGCCGGAGCGGCAAGGGCCCGGGCGAGCCGTCCAAAGCTGCGGGCGAGCCGCAGAAAGCTCCGGCCACGCCGGGAAAGGCCTAGCATGATCGTCGGCATCCCCAAGGAGATCAAGAATCACGAGTACCGCGTCGGCATGACCCCGGCGTCCGTGCACGCCCTCATCGAGGCGGGGCAGACGGTGCTGGTGGAGAAGAGCGCCGGGCTGGGCAGCGGCATCTCGGACGACGTCTACGTCGAGGCCGGGGCCGAGATCGTGCCCGATGCCGCCGCCGTCTACGGCCGGTCGGACATGATCATCAAGGTCAAGGAGCCCATCGAGCCGGAGTACGAGCTGCTGCGGCCCGGCCAGCTCCTCTTCACCTATCTCCATCTCGCACCGCTGCCGCGGCTCACCGACGTGCTGCTCGATCGCCAGGTCACCGGCGTCGCCTACGAGACCATCGAGGACCGCCAGGGGCGGCTGCCGCTGCTCACCCCGATGTCGGAGGTGGCGGGCCGCATGGCGGTGGTGGTGGGGGCGAGCTACCTGCTGCGGAGCTACGGCGGCCGCGGCACGCTGCTGGCCGGAGTGCCGGGCGTCCCGCCGGGAGACGTGGTGGTCATCGGCGGCGGCATCGTCGGCCTCAACTCCATCAAGATGGCGCTCGGGCTCGGCGCCAGCGTCACGGTGCTCGACACCAACCTCGACCGCCTGCGCTACATCGACGACCTGTTCCACGGCGCGGTGACCACCCTCGCCAGCAACCGCTACAACCTCCTGGCGGCGCTGCGGCGCACCGACCTGCTGATCGGCGCGGTGCTGATCCCCGGCGCCTCCGCCCCCAAGCTGGTGACCCGCGACATGCTCAAGCAGATGAAGGAGGGGGCGGTGATCGTCGACGTGGCGGTGGACCAGGGGGGCTGCTTCGAGACCACCCGGCCCACCACCCACTCCGATCCGGTCTACGTGGTCGACGGCGTCGTCCACTACTGTGTAGCCAACATGCCCGGCGCGGTGCCCCGCACCTCGACCTTCGCGCTCAACAACGCCACCCTGCCGTACGCCCTGGCGCTGGTGAGCAAGGGCTTCGAGCGCGCGGTGAAGGAGGACCCGGGCCTCAGGCTGGGGGTCAACACCTACCGCGGCCACATCACCTCGAAGCCGGTGGCCGAGTCCCAGGACCGGCCGTACCGGCCGCTTGACGAGCTGTTGTAGGAGGAGGCGCTCATGCTCACGCGGCGGCGTTTCCTCGACCTCACCGGCCGCGCCGTCGCGGGTCTCGGCGCCGCCCACGTCCTCGGCCCGATGCCCCTGATGGCGGCGCAAGCCGCCGCCGTGCCCAAGAGCGTGGCGGTGCCGCCGGCCGCGCTGGAGGTCATCGACGCTTTCGTGAAGCGTCACATGGAGGAGTGGGGAGCCCCCGGGCTGACCCTGGGGGTCGCCGGCCGTGACGGCGTGATCGCCGCCCGCGGCTACGGCCTGCGCGATCGGGAGAGCCGGACGCCGGTCTCCCCCGAGGATCTCTTCCAGATCGGCTCGATCACCAAGTCATTCATCGGCCTCTGCGCGCTGCAGCTCCACCAGGAGGGCAAGCTCGACCTCGAGCGGCCGGTGCGCGAGTACCTCCCCTGGCTGCGCATCGAGAGCTCGTACGCGCCGATTACCCCCCATCACCTGCTGACCCACTCGTCGGGGCTGCCCAACCCGCTCGCCCTGCCGCGCGAGCCGCTCTGGACCGGGCACGCGCCGGGCGCCCACTTCCACTACTGCAACCTGGGCTACAACATCCTCGGCCTGCTGCTCACGCAGTTGGACGGGCGGCCCTTGCGGGACATGGTGCGGGCGCGGATCTTCGAGCCGCTGGGCATGAGCGCCAGCGAGCCGGTGGTCTCACAGGCGATCCGGCCGCGCCTCGCGGCGAGCTACATGCCGCTCTACGACGACCGCCCCTTCCCGCGCCGCGGCGAGCTCACCGAGGCGCCGTACCTGGAGATGGACAACGCCGCCGGCTGCATCGCGTCGACACCCCGGGACATGGCGGTCTACATGCAGATGCTGCTCAACCGTGGCCGGGGCTCCAAGGGGGTGGTGGTCTCGCCGGAGAGCTTCGCGCGCTTCGCCACCGCGGCGGTCCCGGCGCCGGCCTTCGGGCCGACCGCGGGCTACGGCTACGGCATCGCCGTGGCGCCCACCGACGGGCGGCTGATCCTGCGCCATACCGGCGGCATGGTCTCTTTCAGCTCGGCCATGCATCTCGACATGGACGCCGGCCTTGGTGTCTTCGCCTCGGTCAACGCCCGGCTCGGCGGCTACCGGCCGAACGCGGTGTGCGCCTACGCGCTCTCCGTGCTGCGCGCCGCCCTGGCGGGGGAGGCGCTCCCGTCGCCGCCCGAGCCCGACGATCCGTTCCGGGTGCCCAACGCCGCCGACTACGCCGGCACCTACACCATGCCGGACGGCCGCGCCCTGGTGGTCGCCGCCGCGGGGGAGCGTCTGGAGGTCGTGTATGGCGGACGGCGGGCCGCCTTGGAGCGGGCGGCGCCGGACGCCTTCCTCACGCAGCATCCGGACTTCATCCTGGATCCCCTGGTCTTCGAGCGCGAGAGCGACGCCGTGACGCAGGTGATCCACGGCGGCGACTGGTACGCCGGGACGCGCTACACCGGCCCCAAGACCTTTGACGCGCCCGCCGAGTGGAAGGCCTACGCCGGGCAATACCGCAACGAGAACCCGTGGGAGGGGAGCGCGCGGGTGGACCTGCGCCAGGGCCGCCTTTGGCTCGGCGGCGCCGAGCTGGTGCCTCTCGAGCCCGGCCTTTTCCGCATCGGTGAGGAGGATCACGGTCCCGACCGCGTGCGCTTCGAGACGGTGGCGAACGGCCGGGCGCTCCACGCCGTCTTCTCGGGGACGGAGTACCTGCGGGTGGAGACGTAGGGCACCTCTCACACCTCAGGCCACGGCGTTCCCGTGGCCTCCATCCACAGCTCCCGCAGATCCGCCGGCACCGGCGCCTCGAAGGCCAGGCGCCTGCCGTCCGCCGGGTGATCGAAGCTCAGCCGCCAGGCGTGGAGGGCGGGCCGGGTGAAGTCCCGCAGCGGCGCCTGGACCGGACGGGGGAGCCCCTTCCAGCGCGCCTCGCCGTAGACCGGGTCGCCGATCAGCGGGTGGCCGGCGGTCTTCATGTGCACCCGGATCTGATGGGTGCGCCCCGTGCCCAGGCCGATCTCCACCAGCGCGATGCCGGCGCGCGCCGCCACCGTCCGGTAGTCGGTGCGCGCCGGCCGGCCGCCGGGCCGCACCGCCATCTCCTTGCGCCGGTCGGGGTGACGGCCGATCGGTGACTCAATGGTGCCGGCCGGTGGAGAGGGCGTCCCGTAGACGAGGGCCAGGTAGCGCTTCTCGACCTGCCGCTCGGCGAAGGCGCGGGAGAGACGGGCGTAGGCGCCGGCCGTCCGCGCCACGGCCATGACGCCGCTCGTCCCCTGGTCCAGACGGTGGACGATGCCGGGGCGGCCCGGGCCGCCGACGCCGGCCATCTCGGGGTAGCGGTCGAGGAGACGGTGGGCGAGGGTGCCGGTGGCCCGGCCGGCGCCGGGGTGAACGGTCAGGCCGGGCGGCTTGTCGAGCACCACGACGTGCTCGTCTTCATGGAGGACGGGGAGCTCGCCGGACTCGGGGACGATGCGGTCGTCCCGGAGCTTGGGACGGTCGCAGGTCACCTGATCGCCGGCGGCGACGGCGGTCGAGGGGCGGGCCTCCCGGCCGTTGACCTGGACGAGGCCGTCGCGGATCCAGCGCTGGACCTGGTTGCGGGGGAGGCCGAGGCGTTCGGCGACGTGCCGGTCCAGGCGCTCGCCCGCGG
>DASPJI010000683.1:0-4493 GCA_035628695.1 Thermoanaerobaculia bacterium
TGGCGGCGGCGGCTGGAGAGCCTGGGCTGGGCGAGCCTGGCGACGGTCTTCTTCGACCTCTTCCTGATCCTCTTCCAGGTGAAGGCGGTGTACGCCACCCAGCTCGGCGATTGGAGCGCCAACCACTATGGACCGGTGGCGCGCAACCTCTACGGCCTGGGGAGGCACCTGCTGGACCTCCCCTTCAAGCTGGGGCTGCCGCTCCTGCTCTGGGCGGGTTTCTATCTGGACGAGCTGCCGGGCCGATCGTGATCCGGCCGTCGAGAGAGGGATAGGGTGAGCGGGGCTTCCAGAGGCGCCGCGGACGGCGCCTCCTCAGCCCCTGACCTCATGAATCCTGGGTTTCGTCCTCGGACTCGTCATCCCCGTCATCATCGTCCTCGTCTTCGAGCAGCCCCACCGGCTGATCCGGATCGACTGGTTGATCCGGATTCTCGATGGGCGCCCCGAGAGGGTTCTTCTTCCGTTCCTTCTTCTGGGCCAGCTTCTCTTCCCGCTTCTGCTTCTTGGCCAGATCGCGCTGCCGCTTACCATGCTGGTAGTTCTGTCGTGCCACGTATCGCTCCCATAGTCGGACCCTGCGCGCCCGGGGGGTGCGTTGCTTGGCTGGAGCTCCATCCCGGCGCTAGGCTGGGCCGGAGGATACCACTATCGGACAGTCAACGAGGGACGGCCACCTGCACGAGTTGCGGCGTTCATCCGTAAAAAGGATAGACACGCTCCCTCGCTGGCACTGGACGGAGCCTCGAGGAGACCTCGATGACCGGACACCGGCAGCACCGGCGACACCCGGGGGGCAGAGCCCTGACGGCCGCCCTCCTCGGCCTCCTTCTCCTTCCCGGAGCGCTCGCTCCCGCTCCGGCGCCCCCGGATCTCGAGCCGCCCCGGGCGCTCACACCCCGCGGGCTCGCCAACCTCATGGCGTTCTCGCGTCTGCTGGGGTACGTCCGCTACTTCCATCCCAGCGATCAGGCCGCCGCCGTCGATTGGAACACGCTGGCCATCGCGGGCGTGCAGGCCGCCGAGCCGGCGGCCGACGCGGTGGCGCTCGCGCGCACGCTGGAGGATTTCTTCCACCCCATCGCCCCGGCCCTGCGGGTGTTCGCCGGCGGAAGGCGTCCCGAGCTCCCGGCCGAGATCCTGCCGCCCGCCGACACAGATCCGACGAAGACCGCCTGGCATCACCTGGGCGGCGGCACCGGCGGCCCGTTCCACAGCCACCGGTTCCAGCGCTCCATCGGAGAGCCCGGCAGGCTCCGGCAGTCGCTGGTCGCGGCGCCGTTGCTGGGCAAGAAGGTGCGCTTCAAAGCCGCGGTCCGTGCCGAGGTGGAGCCCCCCCATGAGGCGCGGCTCTCGCTGCTCGTCGATCTTCCCGGAGCGGAGGAGCCCCGGGAGGTGACCATTCCGTCCGGCGGCTGGCAGACGCTCGAGATCGTCGCCGACATCCCCGCCGAGGCCCGCGACGTCGAGGCCGGCGTCCTGCTGCTCCACCAGGGGCGCGTCTGGATCGACGGCGCGGTGCTCGAGGTCGTCGGAGAGGAAGGAGGGAACCTGCTGCGCAACCCCGGTTTCGAGCGCGGCAACACCGGCACGCTGCCGTTCGGCTGGTCGGTGCCGCGGGGGGCGGACGAGGCGGGGTACGTCGCCGAGATCCGGGAGGAGAGGCCGGCGGAGGGGCGGCGCTGCGCGGCGCTCTCGTGGGTCGAGCCGGAGCCGGTGTTCCCCAAGCCGCACGAGCCCTTCCTCGCCAACCTGGGAGGCGGGGTGGCGGCCCTGGTGCCGATGGCGCTCTATGTCGACGGGCAGGGCACCCGGCCGCCGGTGCCGCCGGAGGTGACGCCACCGGCCCCCGCCAAGCCGGCCCGCTTCGAACCCTCGGGCCAGGACCGCGCCACCCGTCTTGCCGCCGTGGCCCTGGCCTGGAGCGCCCTCGAGCACTTCTATCCCTTTTTCGAGGAGACCGGGACCGACTGGAACGGCGCGCTGCGGCGGGCGCTCACCAGCGCGGCCACCGATCCCGGCGACGCCGCCTTCATCCGCACGCTGCAGCGTCTGGTGGCCGCGCTCCAGGACGGTCAGGCCCGGGTGGCCGGTCCGGCGATCCCGCAGAGGTTCCTCCTCCCCATACTCTGGGACTGGATCGAGGGAAGGCTGGTGGTCACGGCGGTGCTGCCCAAGAAGGCCGGCGAGATCGTCCCCGGCGACGTCATCCTGAGCCTCGATGGCCGGCCGGCGGAGGAGGCGCTGGCCGCCGCCGAGGAGCTGACCGCCGCGGCCACCTCCGGCGCCCGGCGCTTCGCCGCCGTCCGTACCCTCCTGGCGGGCAATCCCTTCGAGGCGGTGCAGGTGGAGGTCCAACCCTTCCGTGGCGAGCCGTTCTCCACGACGCTGATCCGGTCGATCTCTCCGGAAGGGGACAAGGACCTCCAGGAGCCGCGGCCGGAGCCCGTCGCCGGGCTCGACCGCGGCGTCCTCTATCTCGACCTGATCCGCATGGACCCGGCCGATGTCCGCCGCGCCATGGCTCTGATCCCCGAGGCGACCGGGATCGTCTTCGACGCCCGTGCCCCCATGCCGGGGCCGGGCATGGACAACAACATCCGCCGGTTCCTCCCGCTCCTGACCGTCGACTCGCTGGAGATGCCGCGGCGCTCCGTTGCCGTCATCACCCGTCCCGACCGGCGCGCCTGGCAGGATTATCCCGTGTCGCACCTCTCACCCCAGATGCCGCGCTTCGAGGGGGAGGTCGCCTTTCTGATGAACAGCGGCGTGATCGGTGAGCTCGAGTCCTTCCTGACCCTGGTGGAGCACTACCGGATCGGCGCCCTCGTCGGCTCCCCCACCGCCGCCACCATCGGCGAGGTGAGCTCCATCCGCCTGCCCGGCGGCTACGCCGTCTACTGGACTGGAACAAGGATCCGCAAGCAAGACGGCTCGCGCCACCACGCCGTGGGGATCCAGCCCCAGCTCGACGTGGTGCGCAGCCGCGGCCTCATCGCCGCTGGCCGGGACGAGGTCCTGGAAAAGGCCTGGGCGCTGGTGGCTCCGCCGGTCGAGCGGCAGGAGGAGTAGAGAGCGGGATCAGTCGAGAAGCGAAGCGACGTCGAGCACCAGATCCGGAAATGTCTCCGGCAGCTTCAGCTCTCTTCCCTCAATCAGCTCCACCCGATCTTCTTCTCTCACCCCTTCGCCTTCCACTCCGCCTTGAGCTTGTCCAGGTTGTCGACGTAGGCCTGGGGGGCCTTGCCCTTGGCGAGGGTCATGGCCTTCTCCAGGTGCTCGAGGGCCTCGGCACGCTGGCCCTGGCGCTCGAGGAGCCGGGCCTTGGCCTCGTGAGCCCAGAAGCTCTCGCGCAGAGCCATCGACTTGTCGATCCAGCCCATGGCCTCGTCCAGACGCTTGCCGGTGTCGCGGGCGTAGTTGTAGGCGGTCAGGTAGGTGTCGAAGCCGGGGTTGTCCGCCAGGGCGGCGTCGATGTTCGCCCAGACCATCTTCTCCACGTCCACCTTGATCTCGAAGGGGACGCGCAGGCCGGCCCAGTCCATCTCCGCCACCGCGGCATCCGGGCCCTTGGGGGTCAGGGTGAAGGCCATCCACTCCGTCTCTGCTCCGGGCCGGGGCGTCACCTCGAAGCGGAGCTGGTCCTCTTCGGGCTTGTGGAAGTAGGCGCCCCACTGCTTGGCCTGCCGGTTGAGGATCAGCGTCCACTTCTCCTTGCCGGGAATGGCGAAGAGGGCATAGGTGCCGGCCGGGACCTCCTGCCCCGCCACCTGGACCGGCGTCGAGAACGAGAGGGTGGTGGCGGCGTTGGCTCCCATCCGCCAGACCTCGCCGTAGGGGACGAGGCCGCCCCAGATGGTCCGCCCCTTCACCGCGGGCCGGTTGTAGACGATCTCCACGTCCGTGATCCCGATCGTCAGTCCCACCTTGGAGGCGGGGCTCACCCAGGGGATGCGGGGCGCCTCGGCCTGGACGGCGGGCGTCAGGAGGAGCAGGGAAAGGACGAGGGCGAGCGCGAAATATGCCTTCATGGGAGACCTCCGGGAGCCGACGGTTGGTTCTCCATCATCCTACCGGAGGCGATCCCCTCTTGTCTTCCCGGCCCCGGAGGTATGAAATCCCCGGGACGCAGGACCGATGACAGGAGGAGACGATGCATGAAGTCGAGCGGATCTCCAGGCAGATCCAACAGGGGTTCGAGGGCGAGGCCTGGCACGGGCCGGCGGTGCTGGAGATCCTCGCGGACGTGGACGCGGCCCTCGCCGCCGCCCGGCCGATCCCGGGAGCGCACAGCATTTGGGAGCTGGCCCTCCACCTGGCCGCGACGCAGGAGATCATCCTGCGCCGCATCCAGGGGGAGAGGGCGGGTTTGACCGAGGAGGAGTTCTGGCCCGCCACGCCGGAGCCGACCGAGGAGGCCTGGCAGGCGACGGTCGCGCGGCTCCGGCGCCAGGAGACCGAATTGCGGCAGGCCGTCACGGAGTTCCCCGACG
>DASPJI010000684.1:0-4899 GCA_035628695.1 Thermoanaerobaculia bacterium
GATCAGCAGCGTGCCGCCGATCGGGGTGACCGCCCCGAGCCACCGCGGCCCGCCCAGGGCGAGGACGGCGACGGTGCCGCTGAAGATGACGCTCCCGAGAAGGAGGCACCACCCCGCGCGGTCGATCCCCCGCCGCGCCCCCTGCTGCCCGAACAGCCCGAGGAGGATCAGCGCCAGGGCGCCATACATGAGATACCGCGCCGCGGTCTCCCACAATTCCAGCCCGCGGGGATCCAGCCGCTGCGCGAGCCCATGAGCGCCGAACGCCCCGCCTGCCACCGAGAGGGCGCCGAGGAGGGCGCCCAGGAAGATCCAGTTCATTGTGTTCCCCTCCGGGGAGGCATTCTATGGTGGGGGCTGGGCTGGGAGGAAAGAAAACCCCCCTCCTGACCTCCCCCGCTCCCTCCCGCCCACCCGCCCAGGGGGGGAGGCACCACCGCCCTCTCACGGCACAACGGGTCAGGCTACACAGGAGGAGGACTTCGAGGAGTCCTCCTCCCTTGCCTATCCAAGGGGGAGGAGGTGCCTCCCCCCCTGGGCGGGGGCGTGGGAGGGAGCGGGGGAGGTCAGGAGGGGGGTTCTTCTTCTTTCCTGTTCCTGTATCCTCCACCCACGCCATGGACCTCCTCTCCCGGGCCAGAAATCTCCGTTACGAGATGACCGACGCCGAAAGGCATCTATGGAGCAAGCTCCGCCGCCGCTTCCTGCACCACAAGATCCGCCGCCAAGCCCCGATCGGACCCTACATCGTGGACTTCGCCTGCTTCGGGAGGAAGTTGGTGATCGAGGTCGATGGCGGCCAGCACTGCGGGAGCGCGGCCGATGCCGTTCGGGACGAGTTCCTGCGGGGGAGAGGGTTTCTCGTCCTTCGCTTCTGGAACCACGAGGTTCTCGGCAACATCGAGGGAGTGCTGGAGGTGATCGCGGCAGCGTTGGGGGGAGAAGAGGACGGGAAGGAAGTGGTGGGAAAAGAAGAACCCCCCTCCTGACCTCCCCCGCTCCCTCCCGCCCACCCTCCCAGGGGGGGAGGCACCTCCTCCCCCTTGGATAGGAGAGGGAAGAGGACTCCTCGAAGTCCTCCTCCTGCGTGACCTGACCCGTTGTGCCGCGAGGGGCGGTGGTGCCTCCCCCCCTGGGCGGCGGCTTGGGAGGGAGCGGGGGAGGTCAGGAGGGGGGTTCTCCTCCTCTCCCCTACTTCCCCTCCCGCTACAGCTCGCCCAACCGCTTCACCGAGGCGATCTTGTCGGTGGGGATGAAGAGCCGGTCGTGCTTCTTCCAGAAGCCGACCATGGCGGCCCGTTTCAGATACTCCTGCTTGGAGCGGCCGCCCTCCCCGTCCTGGTGGACGTCGACGTCGTTGAGCAGGATGCCGCGCTCGTCCATGTCGTCGCAGCGGCCGACGAACACCTCCGGACCGTGGGTGTCCACGATCACGGTGATGCCGTGCAGCTCGCTCTTGCCCTGGTGAAAGGTGCCCATTCAGCTCGCCCCTAGCTGGCAGGCACTGGGCAGTGCTCGTTGAAGGCCGCCTTGAGGTCGTCGGCCACGGCGTAGGCGTCGCGGCCCTCGATGCGGTGGCGCGGGATGAAGTGGACCAGCTCGCCGTCCTTGAAGAGGGCGATCGACGGGCTGCTCGGGGGAACGTCCGAGAAGTAGCCGCGGGCGCGGGCCGTCGCCTCGAGGTCCTGGCCGGCGAACACGGTGGCGACGCGGTCGGGTCGGCGGTCCGACTGGAGCGCCAGGCGCACGCCCGGACGGGCCATGCCGGCGGCGCAGCCGCAGACCGAGTTGACGATCAGCATCGCGGTGCCGTTCTTCTCGTTCATGAACGCGTCGACGTCCTGGGCCGTCAACAATTCCTGCACACCGATGCTCGAGAGCTCTTCGCGCATCGGCTTGACCAGTAGCGGGCTATAGGGCACTTGGCACCTCCTGTAGGGGATCGAGGGCCGGCTGGCCCCCGAAGATCACTGTCCTATTCTACACAGGCACGCCGGCCGCTATTCCCGGGTCCCCCCCGGATGGCCGGCTTCTTGCTCACGGGAGACGATCATGAACCGAATCCGCTCCCTCGCCGCTGTTTCGTTGTTCGCGCTCGCGCTGCTCACCGGCGCCTGCCGCGCCGCCGACCCGGAGGGCTCCGGGGAGGAAACCGCCGCCGCCGCGTCCCCGACCCCGGCTCCCTCCCCGGCACCGGTGGCCCCGGGCCCGCCGCCGCCGGCTCCCTCGCCGGTCGCCGCGCCGGCCGCCCTCCCCCAGGACCGGCCGCTGCGCGCCGGCTTCCTGGTGGTCGACGGCGTCTACAACTCGGAGCTGATGGCCCCGTACGACGTGTTCCAGCACACCACCTTCCACGTGAAGCCGGGGATCGAGGTCTTCACCGTGTCGCCGGACGGCCAGCCGGTCACCACCTCCGAGGGGCTGCGGCTCACGCCGCACCACTCCTTCGCCAACGCCCCGGCCATGGACATCCTGGTGGTGCCCAGCACCCGCGGCAGCATGGACGCCGACCTCCGGAACCAGGCGCTGATCGACTGGGTGCGCCGGACGGCGGGCACGGCGCGGCACGTGGTCGGCCTCTGTGACGGCGCCTTCGTGCTCGCCCAGGCCGGCCTGCTCGACGGCGTCCCGGCCACCACCTTCCCCGAGGACTACCAGCGCCTGTCGCAGATGTTCCCGCGGGTGGACCTGCGGGTGAACGTCAGCTTCGTCGACGCCGGCAAGATCCTCACCTCCCAGGGGGGAGCCCGGAGCTACGACGTGGCGATGCACCTGGTGGATCAGCTCTATGGCCCGCAGGTGGCGCAGGGAGTCGGCCGGGGGCTGGTGATCCCCTGGCCGCCGGACCCGGACACCATGGTCCCGCGGGTGGTCGAGCACCCGCCGACGGCACCGCCGGCATCCAGCCCCGCGGCTAGCCCGGCTGCGCCAGCCCCTGGGACCGGAGCCGCTCCACCGCCGGCCTGAGCTGCTCGATGACTCGCGGCAGGTCGAGGAGCTCCAACCCCATGCCGGAGAGGAGGTTGGTGCCGTCCAGGTCGGCGGACCGGGGGTCGAAACGCTGGACCACCCGGGCGCGGACGCGCACCGGCTCGGCCGAGGGGATCGGCGGCACGAGGTCGATCAGCAGCGTCTCGTGCAGACGGCCGGGATAGCGGGTCGGCACGAACAGCCCGCCCTGCAGGATGTCCCTCTGAAAGACCTCGAGGAACTCCGTGGGGCTGGCGAAGCCCACGGTATAGGCGCCGACGCCGCTCGGCACGTCCCGGGGCTCCCGGGGCGGCGGCGGGGCGCTCCGCTCGGCGGTCCGCTGGATCGGGGGAGGTGGGAACGGAGGGGGAGGCGGCGGAGGCGCGGCATGGGGAAGGGGCGGCGGCTCCGGCTCGGGCTCCGGCTCGAAGAGGGGGATGGGAGGGGCGTTGCGGACCGAGGCCGGGGCCCCCGCGGGGATGTCCTCCTCCCCCCACTTCACTCCGGGTATCAGCTCGCGGACCAGCTCCTCCATCGAGAGGAAGCGGATCCCCATCCCTGGCTGGCTGATCCGCATCAGCTCGCCGCGGACCTTGAGGGCGTGCGCCACCACCCCCTCCACCATGAAGCCGCGGTCGCGCTCCAGCACCTCGACGCGCACCCGCGTCCCCTGCGGGAGGGGGCTGCGGGTGGCGATGAACATGCCGGTGGTCGAGATGTTGGTCGTGTAGCCGGGGTAGGCATGGTCCTCCCCCTGCTTCCAGAACTGCACCTGGACGCGGCGGGCTCGGCGCACACTGCGGCGGCGGGTCACTACGTCATTATAGGATGTGACCGACGAGACGCAGCCGCGAGATGCCGACGCTGACCCCTCCCCTGCCCCGGACCATGACCGTCGCCGCCTGCACCCCGGAGGGGGGCGTGCGGCTGGAGAGCCGTCCGCTGCCGGAGCCCGGTCCCGGGGAGCTGCGCCTCCGCCTGCGCGGCGCCGGCCTGTGCGGCACCGACCTGTTCAAGCTGCGCTACGGCACGGCCGCCGAGGGGATGGTGCTCGGGCACGAGGTGGTGGGGACGGTCGACGCCCTGGGACCCGGCACCGTCGGCTTCCTCCCCGGCGACCGGGTCGTCGTCCCCCATCACGTGGCCTGCGGTGAGTGCGACCTCTGCCTGCGCGGCAGCGAGACGCTCTGCCCCGTGTTCCGGGAGAACCTCCTGGTGCCCGGCGGCTTCGCCGAGCACATCCTGGTGCGGGAGCGGGCGGTGCGCCTGGCCACCTTCAGCCTGCCCGGCCACCTCGCGGACGAGGCCGCCGTCTTCCTGGAGCCCGCCGCCTGCGTGCTGCGCGGCCTCCGCCACGCGCGGCTGGAGGAGACCGCCCTGCCCACCTCTCTTGAGGGACACGGGCCGGTGGCCGCCGTCCTCGGGGGAGGCAGCATGGGGCTCCTCCACCTCCTGGTCGCGAGGGCCCTGTTCCCCGACGTGCGGATCGTGATCTCGGACCCGCTGCCGGAGCGCCGGGCCCTGGCCCTCCGTCTCGGAGCCGACGCCGCCGCCGCCCCCGGCCAGGAGGTCCGGCAGGCGGTGGCCGGGCTCTCCGGCGGCCGCGGTGCCGACGTGATCTTCGACACGGCCGGCGGCGCCCGGGCGCTGGACGAGGCCCTGGGGCTCACCCGCGAGGGCGGGGCCGTCGTCCTCTTCGCCCATGGAGCGGAGAACGAGACCGCCGGCTTCGGCCTCAACACCTTCTTCAAGGGGGAGCGGCGGCTGCTCGCCACCTACTCCAGCTCGCTCGCCGACCAACGGGACATCTATCGGCTGCTGGTGAGCGGCCGGCTCGATCCCTCCCCCCTGGTGACCCACCGGCTGCCGCTGTCGCGCTTCGGCGAGGCGGTGTCCCTGGCCCGCGATCAACAGGCCCTGAAAGTGCTG
>DASPJI010000685.1:0-11733 GCA_035628695.1 Thermoanaerobaculia bacterium
TCGTGCGGCGCCACGAGGTGCTGCGCAGCGTTTTCCGGGAATCCGATGGCGAGCCGGTCCAGGTGGCGCGGCCTCCAGCGTCCGTCCCCTTGCCGGTGGCGGACCTCTCCGCGCTGCCACCGGTGGACCGGCGGCGGGAGGTCCAGCGGCTGGCTCAGGGAGAGGCCGAGCGCCCCTTCGTCCTCTCACGGGGACCGCTGCTGCGCGCCCTGCTCGCGGTCCTCGACCGGACGGACCATGCAGTCCTCCTGACGCTGCATCACATCGTCAGCGACGGCTGGTCCACCGGCATCCTCGTGCGCGAGCTGGGTACCCTGTACGCCGCCTTCTCCCGCGGCGAACGCTCGCCGCTGGCCGAGCCCGAGATCCAGTACGCCGACTTCGCCGGCTGGCAACGGAGCTGGCTGACCGGCGAGGTGCTGGAGGGGGAGATCGACTATTGGCGCCGCCGCCTCGAGGGGGCGCCGCCGGCGCTCGACCTGCCCGCGGACCGGCCGCGCCCTCCGGTGCAGACGCAGCGAGGCGCGGCGGTCACGTTCGCCATCCCGGCGGAGCTGATGCGGGAGCTCCGCGCCCTGGGCCGGCGGCAAGGGGCGACCCTGTTCATGACGCTCCTGGCAGCGTTCCAGACTCTCCTCGCCCGGTCGACGGGGCAGCTCGACGTCAACGTCGGCACCCTCGTCGCCGGCCGCAGCCAGCTCCGCACCGAGGATCTCATCGGCTTCTTCATCAACACCCTGGTCCTGCGCTCCGACCTGTCCGGCGAGCCAGCCTTCTCCGAGCTGCTCTCCCAGGTGCGCGGGGTGACCCTCGAGGCCTTCGCCCATCAGGACCTCCCCTTCGAGCGGCTGGTCGAGGAGCTGCAGCCGGCGCGGGACCTCTCCAGAACCCCGCTCTTCCAGGTCCTCTTCGCGTTGCAGAACGCGCCCGTGGGCGCCCTCGAGGTGCCGGGGATGCGCCTGGAGCCACTCCTGGCCGAGCGCCGGACCTCCCTCTTCGACCTCGCCCTGACCCTGGAAGACGGGGGGATCGGTTCGGCCGAGTACAGCACCGACCTCTTCGCCGCCGCCACGATCGAGCGCCTCATGGGAAATCTGGTGGCGCTGCTCGAGGGCGCGGTGGCGGCGCCCGAGTCCGCCGTGGGGGATCTCCCCCTGCTGCGCGCCGCCGAGCGGCACCAGATCGTCCGCGAGTGGAACGACACCGCCCGCGTCTGGCCCCGCCAGCTCCGTCTGCACGATCTGATCGTGGAGCAGGCCCGCCGTGCTCCGGACGCGCTGGCCCTGGTGCAGGGTGGGGATCATCTGACCTATGGTGAGCTGCTCCACCGCGCCGCCGGGCTCGCCCGCAGCCTGCGCGCTCTAGGAGCGGGTCCGGAGGTGACGGTCGCCCTCTGCCTGGAGCGCTCGCTGGAGATGGGGGTGGCGCTCTTGGGCTCCCTGCTGTCCGGGGCGACCTGGGTACCCCTGGAGCCCACCTATCCGCCGGAGCGGCTGTCTTTCATGCTGGAGGACTCGGGCGCCGCGGTGCTTCTCACCCAGGAGCGCCTGCTGGCCACTCTTCCGAGCGGCAGCTTCGCGACCATCTGCCTGGACCGCGAGCTCGCCGACGCGCCGCGGGAGGCGGCGGCGGACCAGGCAGCGCCGGAGAGCGCCGCGTACGTCATCTATACATCGGGCTCGACGGGACGTCCCAAGGGCGTCGTCGTGTCCCACGAGGCGCTGGTGAGCTATGCCCTGGAGGTGGTCCGCTTCTGCCGCCTGGGACCGGCCGACCGGGTCCTGCAGTTCGCCCCCCTGGGCTTCGACGTCATCGTCGAGGAGGTGTTCCCCATCTGGGTGGCGGGCGGCGCGGTGGTGCTGGAGCCGGCCGAGCGGCTGGCGTCGCCGCTGGACCTCTGGGCAGCCCTCGATGAGACGGCGGTCACCGTCATGGAGCTGCCGACCGCCTACTTCCACGAGCTGGTCTACGGCCTGGAGGTCTCGGGCGGGCGGCTCCCCGCGTCTCTGCGCCTGGTGATCGTGGCCTCCGAAAAGCTGCTGCCGGAGCGGGTGGTCTCCTGGCACCGCCACGGCGTGGATCTGCTGCACGTCTACGGCCTGACCGAGGCGACGGTCACCTCCAGCTACCACCTGCTGCCGGCGGGCGCGGAGCTGGACGATCCCGACCTGCCCATCGGCCGCCCCATGGCGGACACCTCGCTCCTGATCCTCGATCCCGGCTTGTGGCCCGTGCCGGCGGGCGTGGCGGGGGAGCTGTGCGTGGGCGGCGTCGGCTTGGCGCGCGGCTATCTCGGACGGCCGGAGCTGACCGCCGAGCGCTTCGTGCCCGATCCCTTCTCGGACCTGCCCGGCGCCCGGCTGTACCGGACCGGCGACCTCGCTCGCCTGCGGTCCGACGGCAATCTTCATTTCCTGGGGCGGGTCGATTTCCAAGCCAAGGTGCGGGGTTTCCGCATCGAGCCGGGGGAGATCGAGAGCCGCCTGGCCGAGCACCCGGGCGTGCGCGAGGTGCTCGTGGCGGTGCGGGAGGACCGGCCCGGAGACAAGCGGCTGGTCGCCTATCTGGTGGCCACGGCGCTGGAGGGCGAGGCCGAGCCACCGGGCGGCGGCGAGCTGCGCGGCTTCCTGCGCGAGACCCTGCCGGACTACATGGTGCCGTCCGCCTTCGTCTTTCTGGAGGCCCTGCCTCTCACCCCCAACGGCAAGGTGGACCGCCGCCGCCTGCCGGTCCCGCCTGACGAGCGGCCCGGCACTCTTCTCTACACGGCACCGCGAAATGCCGCCGAGGAGGTGCTGGCGCGGATCTGGTCGGAGCTGCTGGGGCGGGACCGGATCGGCATCTTCGACGACTTCTTCGAGCTGGGTGGGCACTCGCTGCTGGCGGCGAGGACCACGGCCAGGCTGCGCAGCGTCTTCGGCTTGGAGCTGCCGCTACGCGCCCTGTTCGAGGCCCCGACCGTGGCGGGGCTGGGGGAGGCGCTCGCCCGCCTTGCGGGGGAGCCCGGCATCGTCGACCAGATCGCCCAGGTGTACCTGGAGGTCGAAGGCCTTTCCGAGGATGAGATGAGGGGGATCCTCTCCGAGAGCTGAAGCGAGGAATGGACGATGAGCCGTAGCGACGCGGGACAGATGGAGCGGTCCAGGGTCTTCGAATCCCTGCTCCGCAAGCGGGGCATCCAGGCCCCGCGGGCGACCGCCATCCCGCGGCGGGGCAAAGAGGGGCCTTGCGTCCTCTCCTTTGCCCAGGAGCGGCTCTGGCTGCTCGACCAGATGGCGCCCGGCGGCTCCACCTACAACATGCCGACAGCCCTGCGGCTCGATGGCACGCTGGACGTGCCGGCGCTCGCCCGCTCCCTTTCCGAGGTGGCGCGGCGGCATGGCGCGCTCCGCACCCGCTTCCCGGTCCGCGATGGCGTCCCGGTGCAGGATGTGGCGCCGCCCGTGTCCGTGCCCCTGCCAATGGCCGATCTTTCGGGGCTGCGTGGAGCGGTGCGAGACCGCGAGGCGTGGCGCCTTGTGGGAGAGGCGGTGCGCCGGCCCTTCGGCCTGGCGTCCGGTCCACCGTTCCGGGCCCAGCTGCTGCGGTTCGCTTCGGCGGACCACGTGGCCCTGCTGACGGTGCACCACATCGCGGGTGACGGCTGGTCGATGGAGATCCTGGTGCGCGAGCTCGCCATTCTCTACGGGAGCTTCGCCCGAGGGAGCGCCTCGCCGCTTCCCGAGCCGCCGATCCAATACACCGACTTCGCCGTCTGGCAGCGCACCCGGCTCACCGGCGAGCTCCTGGCGCTTGAGCTCGAATTCTGGCGCGAGCGGCTCGCCGGCGCGCCGCGGCTGCTGGAGCTGCCGTCCGACCGGCCGCGCCCCGCCGTGAAGACGTTCCGGGGGGCGCTGCAGAGCTGGACGCTGCCCGCCGGGCTCGCCCGTGACTTGCGGGAGGTGGGGCAGCGGCACGGGACGACTCTGTTCGTGACTCTCCTCGCCGGCTTCCAGGCGCTCCTCACGCGGCTGAGCGGTCAGCCCGATGTGCTCGTCGGTACGCCGGTCGCCGGCCGCGGGCGCTCCGAGCTGGAAGGGGTGATCGGGGTCTTCATCAATACTCTGGTCCTGCGCGCCGACCTATCGGGGGACCCGTCCTTCGCGGAGCTCCTCGAGCGGGTGCGGGAGGCGTCACTGGCGGCCCAGGAGCACCAGGAGCTGCCGTTCGAGCGGCTGGTGGAGGAGCTGGCGCCGGAGCGGAGCCTCTCCCATCCGCCTCTCGTGCAGGTGATGTTCGCCCTCCAGAACGCCGCTCCCGGCGGGCAGCCGACGCTGGAGGGGGTGCGGATGAGCCCGCTCGAACCGCCGCACGAGACCTCCAAGCTCGATCTGGCGCTGACGCTGGGGGAGGGGGCGGAGGAGCTGTCGGCGGCGTTCGAGTACAGCACCGATCTTTTCGACACCACGACGGTGGCGCGCTGGGCCGGGCATCTCGAGCGGCTCCTGGCCGGGGCCGTGGCCGCCCCGGCGGCGCGGCTGTCGGAGTTGCCCTGGCTTGCTCCGGCCGAGCGCGCCCAGGTTCTCATGGAGTGGAACGACACCGGGATGGCCGCCGCCGGGGAGGCGTTGCCAGACCGTGTGGCGGCGCAGGCCCGACGTGCCCCCGACGCCGTGGCTGTCACCGCGGGCGACCTTTCCGTTTCCTCTGGCTTTCTCGACCAATGGGCCGGCCGGCTGGCCGGGCGCCTGCGTCGTCGGGGAGCCGGGGCCGAGTCCGTGGTGGGGCTCCAGCTCCCGCGCTCGCCGGAGATGGTGGCGGCCATGCTCGCCGTCTGGAGGTCTGGAGGGGCGTACCTGCCGCTGGATTCCAGCCTGCCGGCGTTCCGCACCGAAGCGCTTCTGGCCGACGCTCGAGCCCTGCTGTTGAGCCACGAGGAGGTCTGGCTGTCGGATGGCGAAGAGACGGTGCCGGTGGAGGGCGTCCATGCCGGGGGCTTGGCTTACGTGATCTACACCTCGGGATCGACGGGCCGGCCCAAGGGGGTCGCGGTCTCCCACGGCGCTCTGGACAACTTGGTGGACTGGCATCTGCGGGAGTACGGAGTCACACCGGCCGACCGGGCGTCGCAGGTGGCGGGTCTCGGCTTCGATGCCTCGGTGTGGGAGATCTGGCCCTACCTGGTTGCCGGTGCCTCGGTCCACCTCCTGCCTGAAGAGGTCGAGCCGGAGCCGGTCCGTGTGGCCGGCTGGCTCGCCGAAGCGGGCATCACCCACTGTTTCCTCCCGACTCCGCTGGCGGAGGAGGTCCTGGTGGGCAAGATGGGGAGGCTCCCGGCGCTCCGTCACCTGCTCACCGGCGGCGACCGGCTGCACCGGGCTCCGTCGGAGGACCCGGGCTTCCATCTGATCAACCACTACGGGCCTACGGAGGGAGCCGTGGTGGCCACCGCCGGTCTGGTGGCCACGGCGCCGCACGATCCGCGCCCGCCCGCCATCGGCCGGCCGATCGCCAACGCGGCGATCCGCCTCCTCGACCGGGACCTGCGGCCGGTGCCGGTGGGTGTCGCCGGCGAGATGTACCTGGCCGGCGCGGGGCTCGCCCGGGGTTACCTGCACCGTCCGGACCTGACGGCCGAGCGCTTTCTCCCCGATCCGGCTGCCGCCCAGTCCGGGCGCCGCGTCTACAGGACGGGAGATCTGGCCCGCTGGTCCCCTCGAGGGGAGCTGGAGTTCCTCGGCCGCGCTGACTTCCAGGTCAAGGTGCGGGGCTTCCGCATCGAGACCGGAGAGATCGAGGCCGCCCTCGGGCTTCATCCCCGAGTTCGGGAGGTGGCGGTGGTGCCGCGGGACGGGCATGCCGGCCGCCACCTGGTCGCCTATGTGGTGCGCGCGGCCGGAGATCCGCTGGACACCGGCGAGCTGAGAGCCTTCCTGCGCGAGCGGCTGCCCGAGTACATGGTGCCGTCAGCCTTCGTCGACCTCCCGGCGCTCCCCCTCACCCCCAATGGCAAGGTGGACAGGGCGGCACTGCCGGACCCGCCGGAGGAGACTGGGCAAGGTTCGGTGCCGCCGCGCGATCCTGTGGAGGAGGTGATCGCGGCTCTTTGGGCGGACGCGCTGGGCCGCGAGCGGGTAGGGGTCTTCGATGGGTTCTTCGAACTCGGCGGGCACTCCCTTCTGGCGGCCCGGGTCATTGCGCGGGTGAGGAGCACGTTCGGGGTCGACCTGAGCCTCGCGGATCTCTTCGCCGAGCCCACCGTGGCCGGCCTCGCGGCCCGCGTGGCGGCGGCGCTACGGGCTGGAGGAGGAACAGCGGCCCCGCTCGCGCCCGCACCCCGCGACCGGCCGCTCCCCCAGTCCTTCGCGCAGCAGAGGCTCTGGTTCCTGGACCGCCTGGAGCCCGGCAGCCCGGCCTACAACGTGCCCCTCCACCTGCGGCTGGCCGGGGAGCTGTCCGTGCAGGCTCTCGCCGGTGCCCTGGCCGAGGTGGCGAGACGGCACGAGGTCCTGCGCACCACCTTCGACTCGGTGGCCGGCGAGCCGGTGCAGATCGTGGGACCGCCGCCCGCTCCGGCCCTGCCCGTCGTGGACCTGACGGCGCTGACGCCGCCGGCACGGGTGGCCGAGGCCGGACGTCTGGCGGACCGCGAGTCGCTCCGCCCGTTCGACCTGCGGCGTGGGCCGGTCTTCCGGGTGACCCTGCTGCGGTTGGCGGCGGAGGATCACGTGCTCCTCGCCACGCTGCACCACATCGCCGCCGACGCCTGGTCCGTGGAGGTGCTGCGCCGGGAGATCGCTGCCCTCTACACAGCCCTGCATTCCCCCCTGCGCGAGGGCCGGCCCTCGCCCCTGCCGGAGCTGCCCGTGCAATACGGCGACTTCGCCGTCTGGCAGCGGCGCGTCCTGGAGTCCGGTGCCCTGGAAGGGCAGATGGAGTACTGGCGCGGGCGGTTGGGGAGCGAGCCCGCCGTGCTGGAGCTGCCTACGGACCGGCCGCGCCCGGCCGTCCAGACCTACCGCGGCGCCCATCTCCCGTTCACCCTGCCGCCGGAGGTCGCCGCGGGTCTGCTCGCCCTGGGCCGCCGGGCCGGCGCGACGCCGTTCATGGCCGCCCTGGCCGTCTTCCAGGGACTGCTGAGACGGATCACCGGACAGCGGGACGTGAGCGTGGGCACGCCGGTGTCCGGGCGTCACCACGTGGAGCTGGAAGCGCTCATCGGCTTCTTCCTCAATACCCTGGTGATCCGCGTCGACCTGCCCGGCGATCCGGTGTTCGCCGGCCTGTTGGAGCGGGTGAGGGACCTCTGCCTGGAGGCCTATGCCCACCAGGACCTCCCGTTCGAGCGCCTAGTGGACGAGCTCCAGCCGCGGCGCAGCCTCAGCCACTCACCGCTCTTCCAGGTGCTCTTCGTCCTCCAGCACGAGGCGCCGGTCTCCGCCGCGGGGGAGCCGGGTTGGAGCCCCTGGATCTCTGAGCCGGCCGTGGCGAAGTTCGACCTGACGCTGTCGCTCGCCGTGGGAGAGCGGGGGATCCAGGGATCTCTCGAGTACAACACGGACCTCTTCGACGTCTCCACGGCCGCTCGCCTGGTGGCGCAGCTCGAGCGTCTCGCCGGCGCCGCGGCGGATGCGTCCGGCCGGCCGCTCTCTGTCCTGCCGATCCTGAGCGCCGCCGAGAGCCAGCAGCTCCTGCTGGAGTGGAACGATGCCGGCGGCCCCCTGGCCGCCGATCCGGCGCTCCAGCGTCTGGTGGAGGAGCAGGCCCGCCGCACGCCGGACGCGGTGGCCGTCACCTTGGGCGAAGCGGCGCTGAGCTATGCCGGCCTCGACCACCGGGCGGGCCGTCTGGCGCGTCATCTCCGTGCTCTCGGAGTGGGGCCGGACGCGCGGGTGGGCCTGGCGGTGGAGCGCTCGCTGGAGATGGCGGTCGGCCTGCTGGCGATTTTCAAGGCAGGCGGAGCCTACGTCCCCCTAGACCCGGCCTATCCACGGGAGCGGCTCGGCCTCATGCTGGAGGACGCCGGCGTCGAGGTGCTGGTGACCCAGGCCGGCCTTCTGGAGAGCTCCGATGAAGCCACTCTCCGGGTCTTCCGGCTGGACGCGGACTGGGAAGCCGTCCCCGCGGAGCCCCTGGAGCCTGACAACGCCGGCGCCGCCCTGACCGGTGAGGAGCTGGCCTACGTCATCTTCACCTCGGGCTCTACCGGGCGGCCCAAGGCCGTGGCCCTCTCTCATCGGGCGCTGCGCAACCTCATCGACTGGCACCTGGCGACGCTCGTGGGAGGCGCCCGGACGTTGCAGTTCGCCTCCCTGAGCTTCGATGCCAGCTTCCACGAGATGTTCGCCTGTTGGGGCTCCGGCGGCACCCTCCACCTCGTCTCCGAGGAGGTGCGGCGGAATGTCCCGGCTCTAGCCGCCTTGTTGCTGGAGGCCGGCATCGAGAAGGCGATCCTGCCGGTGGTCGTCCTGCACCAGCTCGCCGAGGAGCTCGGCCGGCGCGACGGCCTGCCGCCACTGCTCGAGGTCACCACCACCGGCGAGCAGCTCCAGACCACGGCGGCCATGGCGGAGCTGTTCCGGCGCCTCCCGGGCTGCGCCTTCCACAATCACTACGGGCCGTCCGAGAGCCACGTGGCCACGGCGTACACCCTGAGCCCGGGCCCGGCGGCCTGGGGGACCCACCCCTCGATCGGCCTGCCGATCTGGAACAGCTCGGTCCACCTCCTGGGACGGGACCACGAGTCGGTGCCCATCGGTGTTCCCGGAGACCTCTACATCGGTGGCGTCTGCCTGGCCCGCGGTTACCTGGGACGGCCGGACCTGACCGCCGACCGCTTCGTGCCCGATCCCTTCGCCGGCGAGCCCGGGGCGCGGCTCTACCGCACCGGGGATAAGGTCCGCCGGCTGCCGGACGGCAACCTGGACTTTCTCGGCCGCTTCGATCACCAGGTCAAGGTACGCGGCTTCCGGGTCGAGCTGGAGGAGGTCGAGTCGGTGCTGGGCCGCCACCCCGGAGTACGCCAGACGGTGGTGCTGGCCCGCGGCGAGGGGGCGGTGGACAAGAGCCTGGTGGCCTACGTGGTGCCGGAGCCCACCGTCTCCGGCAGCGCCGCCGGAGCGGTCGAGTGGCGGGCCTTCCTGCGCGAGCGTCTGCCAGACTACATGGTGCCCGGCCACTTCGTGGTCCTCGAGGCGCTGCCCCTCAACGCCAACGGCAAGGTGGACCGCGCCGCGCTGCCCGCGCCCGCGGCGGACCGGCCGGACCTCGTCTCCCCCTTCGTAGCGCCCCGTAACCCTTCCGAGGAGTTGGTGGCGGCGGTCTGGGCGGACCTCCTGGGAATCGAGCGGATAGGCGTCCACGACGACTTCTTCGCCCTGGGAGGCCACTCCCTGATGGCGACGCGGGTGGTGTCGCGGCTGCGCGACGCCTTCCATGTGGAGCTGCCGCTGCGCGGGCTCTTCGAGGAGCCGACCGTGGCCGGGCTCGCCCGGCGGTTGGACGAGGCCGTGCGCGCCGGCGCCGGTCTCGCCGCACCCCCGATCGTGCCGGTGCCGCGAGGTGACGGAGAGATCGAGCTGCCGCTCTCCTTCGCCCAGCAGCGTCTCTGGTTCATCGAGCAGCTCGAGCCCGGCAGCTCGCACTACAACGTCGCCAGCCCCCTGCGGCTGAGGGGCCTCCTGAGAGTGGAGGCTCTCGCCGGCGCCCTGACCGGAATCGTGCGGCGGCACCAGGTGCTGCGGACCTCCTTCCCCCATACCGGAGGACGGCCGGTGCAGGCGGTGGCTGCGGAGTGGAGGACGGGCCTCCCCGTTCTGGATCTGTCCTCTCTGCCGGAGGAGGTGCGGCAGCGGGAGGCGTCGCACCTGGCTGGAGAGGAGGCGCGGCGCCCGTTCGATCTGGCGGCGGGGCCGCTGCTGCGGACCTCTCTGGTGCGGCTCGGCCCGGCGGAGCACGTGCTGCTCCTCTGCGTCCACCACATCGTATGGGATGGCTGGTCCGAGGGGATCTTCGTCCGCGAGCTGGCCGCGCTCTATGGCACCCTGGCGGCCGGCCGGCCGGGCACCCTGCCGGAGCTGCCCGTGCAGTACGCCGACTTCGCCTGTTGGCAGCGGCGCTGGATGAGCGGCGAGGTGCTGGAGCGGCAGCTCGCCTACTGGCGGCAGCGGCTGGCGGGCGCTCCCGCCCACCTCGACCTGCCGGCGGACCGGCAGCGCCCGGCGGCGCCCGCCTTCCGTGGTGGCGCGCTGCCCTTCGCGCTGCCCGAGCCGGCTTCGGCCGCCGTGGCCGCCCTGGGCCGGCGCCACGGTGCCACCCTCTTCATGACGCTGGCCGCAGCCGTGGACGCGCTGCTGCACCGCTGGACCGGAGCCGAGGACGTGGTGATCGGCACGCCGGTCGCCGGCCGCGACCGTCTCGAGGTGGAGGGGCTCATCGGCTTCTTCGTCAACAGCCTGGTCCTGCGGACCGATCTGTCGGGCGACCCGAAATTCCCCCTCCTTATCGAGCGGGCGAGGGATGGCGCTCTGGGAGCCTATGCACACCAGGATCTGCCGTTCGAGCGTCTGGTGGAGGAGCTGGCTCCCGACCGGAGCCGCCCGCACTCACCGCTGTTCCAGGTCCTGCTGGCCCTGCAGAATGCCCCGGCCGCCGCGCTGGACCTGCCAGGGATCGAGCTGGAGCCGCTGGAGCTGGAGCGCCGGAGCACCCGGTTCGACCTGACTCTGTCGCTCTCCGAAGGGCGCGAGGGAATCTCGGGAACGCTGGTTTACAGCGCCGATCTGTTCGACGCGGCCACGGCCGAGCGCATGCTGGGCCATCTGGGTGTCCTCCTGGAAGGGATCGCGGAGGAACCGGCACGGCGGTTGTCGGAGCTTCCCGTGCTGACGGCGGCCGAGCGGCGGCAGCTCCTGGAGGAGTGGAACCAGGGGAGAGGGGTGGCGGAGGAAGAGGGGGGCCTGTTCGACGTGTTCGCGGCGCGCGTCGCCGAGGCTCCGGATGGGGTGGCGGTGACGTGTGAGGGGAGGGCGCTGAGCTATGGCGCTCTGCGAGAGAGGGCGGAGGGGCTGGCGGACGGGCTGCGGCATCTGGGAGTGGGGCCGGAGTCGCGGGTGGGGCTCTGTATCGAGCGGTCGGAGGAGATGATCGTCGGGATCCTGGGCATCCTCGCGGCCGGTGGCATGTATGTCCCCGTGGACCCGGAGCAGCCGCAGGAGCGGCTCGAGTTGATCCTCCGTGACGCGCTGTCGGGTACGGCGGCTCCCGTGGTGGTGACCAGCGGTGGGCTGGCGGAGAAGGTGGGGAGGGAGATGGCAGGGCAGGGGATCCGGAGGGTCGGCGTCGGGGAGACCGTCGAGGGGAGCGGGGGAGGGCCGTGCTCGGCTCCTTCGGGTGCGCCCCCCCTTCCCCCTTCCCAGCGCGTCCAGTCGCCTGCGCCGGTCCTCCCCCGCTCCCCCCGACGGCCGCGGGATGTTGGGGCTTATGTGATCTATACGTCCGGATCGACCGGGGTGCCCAAGGGAGTCGTGGTGTCGCAGGGGAACGTGCTGAGATTGTTCGAGGCGACGGCGGGGCGGTTCCGGTTCGGGCGTGGAGATGTATGGACGCTGTTTCACTCGTTTGCGTTCGATTTCTCGGTGTGGGAGATCTGGGGGGCTCTGATGTATGGCGGCCGGCTGGTGGTGGTGCCGCAGGAGGTGGTCAGGTCTCCTGGTGAGTTTCACCGGCTGCTCGTCCGCGAGGGGGTGACGGTGC
>DASPJI010000686.1:0-4409 GCA_035628695.1 Thermoanaerobaculia bacterium
GGAAGGTGGCCCCCGCCGCCAGGTGGGCGGTGAGGGCGAGCTTCCGCGGCGGCGACGGCCGCAGGTTGGCCCACCCGAGGAGCAGCCCGCTCAGGATCAGCGCCGGCCCGAGAGTGGGCATGTACGGCCGCACCACCTCGAAGTAGGGGGCCGTGAAGAGCCGGGGGACGGCCGTCATGAGCGTGCCGTTGGCGATGGCCCAGGTCGCCATGAGCAGCGCGAAGAGGTCCGCGGCCGGCCGGTCGGGGGCGGGCCGGGTGTAGGGGAGCCCGCCGGCGGCGGCGACCCCCAGGCCCAGCACGGTGTAGGCGAGGAAGCCGCTCCACAGCGAGCGCTGGCCGAAGCTCGCCGCCAGTGCCAGGAGGGTCGCGCCGGCCAGCCCGTGGATCAGGAGGCTCCATACCCGCCGGGGCTGGAGGACCGCCGCCGACAGGAGCCCCACGCCGGAGCCCAGGGCCGCCGCGCCCCACAGGGTCAGATAGGGGAGCAGGCTGGAGTACGACGGGGTCGAGAAGTGATGCGGCGTCACCAGCACGAAGGCGCCGAGGAAGGCGCAGTACAGGCCGAACACCCACCGCAGGCTCTCGGCGCTCATGCTGGTCCACTTCATCTCGATTCTCCGGGCTACAATGCGGCCACTTGCCGAAGGAGCCCGTCCGATGCCGAAACGTACACTCCGGGGAACCCCATCCCGGCTGATCCTGCCGGTCTTCGTCCTGATGGCCGTCGTGGCCACAGGTGCGACTGATTCCAACGAGCAGCCGTTGCTCGGCTTCAGCAAAGCCGGTGCCGCCGAGCAAAGGGCGCTCGAATCCCGGTTCGACGCCGCCCTGCGGGCCGACAACCTGCGGGAGTGGATGAAGCGTCTGGCCGCCCGCCCGCATCCGGTGGGCTCCCCCTGGGGGGACGAGAACGCCCGCTTCATGCTGGACCTCTTCCGTTCCTGGGGCTACGACGCCCGGATCGAAGAGTTCCAGGTGCTCTTCCCGACGCCGAAGCTCCGGCGGCTGGAGATGATCGCCCCGGAGCCCTTCACCGCGCAACTCGCCGAGACCGCCGTGCCCGGCGACGCCACCTCCGGCCAGACCGCCGACCAGCTCCCCATTTACAACGCCTACTCGGTGGATGGCGACGTCACCGGCGAGCTGGTCTACGTCAACTACGGCGTGCCGCGGGACTACGAAGACCTGGAGCGGCGGGGGATCGACGTCAGGGGCAAGATCGTGCTGGCGCGCTACGGCGGCTCGTGGCGGGGGATCAAGCCGAAGGTGGCGGCCGAGCACGGCGCCATCGGCTGCCTGATCTACTCCGATCCCCGGGACGACGGCTACTACCAGGGGGAAGTCTACCCCGAAGGCGGCTGGCGTCCGGAGCAGGGGGCCCAGCGCGGCTCCGTGGCCGACATGCCTCTCTATCCGGGCGATCCGCTGACGCCGGGGGTGGGCGCCACGCCCGGGGCGAAGCGCCTGCCGCTGAAGGAGGCGCCGACCCTCACCAAGATCCCCGTCCTCCCCATCTCGTATGGCGACGCGCTGCCGCTGCTGCGCGCCCTGGGCGGCCCGATGGCGCCGGAGGGTTGGCGCGGCGCCCTGCCCGTCCCCTACCGGCTGGGCCCGGGCCCGGCGAAGGTCCGCCTGCAGCTCGCCTTCGACTGGAAGACGGTCACCGCCAAGAACGTCATCGCCGTGCTCCGCGGCGCCGAGCGGCCGGACGAGTGGATCCTGCGCGGCAACCATCACGACGCCTGGGTCAACGGCGCGACCGACCCGGTGAGCGGCATGGTGGCGGTGCTGGAGGAGGCGCGCGCGGTGGGCGAGCTGGTGAAGAGCGGCTGGCGGCCGCGGCGCACCCTCGTCTATGCAGGCTGGGACGCCGAAGAGCCCGGTCTCCTCGGCTCGGTGGAGTGGGCCGAGGCGAACGCCGCCCTGCTGCGCGACAAGGCCGTGGCCTACATCAACTCGGACAGCAACGGCCGCGGCTTCTTCGAGGTCGGCGGCTCGCACACCCTGGAGCAGTTCATCAACCAGGTCGGGCGGGACGTCCCCGATCCGCAGACGAAGGTGAGCGTGCTCGAGCGGCTACGGGCGCGGCTCATCGTGGACAGCCGGGGCAACGAGCTGCGGGAGCTGCGCTCGCGCGCCGACGTCCCCATCTATCCTCTGGGTTCGGGCTCCGATTACAGCCCCTTCCTGCAGCACCTCGGGATCGCCGTACTGAACATCAGCTACGGTGGCGAGGACGAGTACGGCCAGTACCACTCCGCCTACGACTCGTACGATCACTACATCCGCTTCATGGACCCGACCTTCGACTATGGAATCGCCCTGGCGAAGACCGGCGGCCGCGCAGTGCTGCGCCTCGCTCAGGCGGACGTCCTCCCCTTCGAGTTCACCCGCTTCGCCACGACCGTCGGCCGCTATGTGGATGAGGTCGAGAGTCTGGCCGGCACCCTGCGGGAGGAGACGGAGGAGCGCAACCGGCGCATCCGGGAAGGGCTCTACGAGCTGGCCGACGACCCCAACCGCAAGCTGGTGGTGCCCAAGCCCCAGGACCCGGTCCCGCATCTGAACTTCGCCCCGCTGCGCAACGCCGTCGCGGCGGTGGAGAAGAGTGCCCGGGCCTACGATCAGGCCCTGGCGGCCGCCGCACAGGAAGGCCGCTGGCCCGCGGCCGGCGAGAGGCAGCGGCTGGACGCCATCCTGATGAAGATGGAGCGGGCGCTCACCCGCAAGGAGGGCCTGCCGCGGCGCCCGTGGTATGTCCATCACGTCTACGCCCCGGGCTTCTACACCGGCTACGGCGTCAAGACCCTCCCGGGAGTGAGGGAGGCGATCGAGCAGCGCCAGTGGAAGGAGGCCGAGGAGCAGGTCGCCATCACCGCCAGGGTGCTGGAGGGCTTCGCCAAGGAAGTGGAGCGGGCGGCGGCGCTGCTCCGAGGGGAGTAGGGCTTCCGTCGAGCGGTTTGCCCCGCAGGTCGAGCGGTCTGCCCCGTGGGGCAAGCGACTCGCCCCGCGGGTCAAGAGGCTCGACCCCTGGGGCAGGTGGTCCGCCCCTCGGGTCAAGCGCTTCGCCCCTTGGGTCGAGAGGCTTGCCCCTCGGGGCAAGAGGCTTGACCCTTGAAGCAACTGGTTCGCCCCCAGGGTCGAAGCGTGTTGATCTCGGGTCGAGCGGACTGCCCCGCGGGTCAGGAGGTTCGCCCCGCAGGGCAAACCAGGTTGATCTCGGGTCGAACGGTGTTGATCTCGGATCCCGCGAGGTTCACCGCGGGTCGAGCGGTCTGCCCCGTGGGGCGGAGCGGCTCCTCCTCCTAGTTCTCCTCTCCTTCGTGGTTCTCGTTACCCTCTTCCCGCAGAGTTTCCCGGACATTAGCAATCTGGAAGAAGCGCCATTTCTGTCGGTGCGCTAGGGTGGATCTCCGGGCATTGTCGCCCGGAGAGTTGAAGGAGGTTGGTGACATGAGAATCCGCTCCACCGTCCTGACCCTCGTAGCCCTCTGCTTGGCCGCCCTGCCGGCCATCGCCGCCGATCGAGTGATCCAGCGCGGCGTCGACATCTGGGAGACCGTTCCCCAGATGACGTACACCAGCTTCGCGAACAATCCGATTCCCGCCGGTTTCTTCTGCGCCGAGTTCCCCGGCTATACCGGCCGGATGTGGTTCAAGGGCGTGCCTCTGGCCTCCGACGATCCAGGCGCCCTGGGGACCACGGACACCATCATCGAGCGCCTCGACAACGCCGTCTTCAACAAGAACGGCGTGGCGCGGACACGGGCCCGGGTCCGGGCGCTGCAGCTCGAAGGGATCGAGGCCCTCAAGACGGTGTGCGGCGATTACAACGTCAAGGTGACGCTGGACGGCGAGCAGCCGGTCACGCGGATGCGCATCGTGCGTGAGCACGCCAAGGGCGGCCGCTTCTTCGTCCCGCTGGCCCTCAACGTCAAGCTCACCTTCACCCGGGTGGATAACCCGGCCGAGCAGCTCGAGTTCTTCGAGCCCGTCCGCTTCGCGGTCAGCCCGCACCACCACTGGAGCTACCGGAAGCTGGCGCCCGAGGCCAAGCGGATCGGCCGGGTCACCGTCGATACCGACGGCGACGGTACGCCGGACACGGTGCTGCCCGGGACCTCCAACTTCAGGGCGGGCAACGGGAACAAAGCCGAGTTCTGCCCGCAGAACGAGCTTGGCGGCCACGCCGTCACCGAGCCCGGCCCGCTGCCCACCGCCGAGGCCGAGTAGCAGGTGATCCCTTTCAATCAAACGGGAGGTGGTCACGATTTGTGACCACCTTCCTTCTTTAATCCACCGGAAACCACCGCGCGCGGGCCAGGAAGCCGAGCCGCGAGAAGAGGCCGAGCTGGGGCGGGGTCTGGAGGAGGCTGATGTCACCATCCTCCAGATCCTCGATCGCGG
>DASPJI010000687.1:0-7222 GCA_035628695.1 Thermoanaerobaculia bacterium
ACGAGGCGCTGGACCGCAAGGCGCGGGAGTTCGACCCGGTGGTGAAGATCGGCCGCACCCACCTGCAGGACGCGGTGCCGGTCCGTCTCGGCCAGGAGTTCGGCGGCTACGCGCAGCAGGTCCGGAACTCGCTGGCGCGGCTCGAAGCGGTCAAGCCGCGGCTGGCCGAGCTCCCCCTGGGCGGGACGGCCGTGGGCACGGGCCTGAACGCCCACCCCGAGTTCGCCGGCCGGGTGATCCGGCGCTTGGCGGAGCGCACCGGCTGCCCGTTCGTGCCGGCGCCCAACCGCTTCGAGGCGATGGCGGCCAAGGACGCCGCGGTCGAGACCTCGGGAGCGCTCAAGACCATCGCCACGTCGCTGACCAAGATCGCCAACGACATCCGCTGGCTCGCCTCCGGGCCGCGCTGCGGCATCGGCGAGATCTCCATCCCCAGCCTGCAGCCGGGGAGCTCGATCATGCCGGGCAAGGTCAACCCGGTCATCCCGGAGTCGGTGCTGATGGTGGCCGCGCAGGTGGTGGGCAACGACGCCACCATCACCCTGGCCGGCATGTCGGGCAACTTCGACCTCAACGTCATGATGCCGCTCATCGCCTACAACCTCCTGCAGTCGATCGAGATCCTGGCCAACGCCTCGGTGCTCCTGGCGGCCCGGTGCGTCGAGGGGGTCGAGGCCAACCGCGAGCGCTGCGAGGAACTGGTGGAGCGGTCGCTCGCCATGGTGACGTCGCTGGTGCCGCGGATCGGCTACGACGCCGCCGCCGAGATCGCCAAGGAGTCGGTGCGCACCGGCCGCACGGTGCGCGAGCTGTGCCGCGAGCGGCAGGTGCTGCCCGAGGCCGAGCTCAACGAGGCGCTCGACCCCTGGGCGCAGACCGAGGGGGGCATCCACGCCGGCGGCGCCGGCGCGGGCGGCTAGGGCTCGGGAAGCTAGGAGCGGCGGCGGTCCCGCCGCCGCCCCATCTCCACCAACAGAAGCAGGACGGAGCCGCTGACCAACGTGGCGGCGGCGAGCAGGATCTCGGCGCCGCCGAGCGCTCCGCCGCGGGCCGACAGCGAGACCGCCAGCGCGGCGACGTTGAGGCCCAGGGCCAGGATCAGGCCGGCGAGGAGGATCTGGCGCCCCCGGCAGCGGGACGCCTGGGCATCGCTCTCGGGGTCGGTGATGGAGGGTTCGGGAGCCCGCGGCGGGGCGGCCGGCTCCCGCCGCGGACCTCCCATGTGGGTGTGGGGGACAGACCGTGGCCGGGCCGCTCCGGGACGCCGGAGGGGAGGTTGATCTGGCACCTGGATCGGCTCAGCCACGTTCGCGACCACTCCTGCCTTGAGTGACGGACGGGGACGAAACGTTTCACAGACCCCAAAAAACAGGGGCGGAGCCGTCGCCGGCCCCGCCCCGGGATTCTTCAACGCTGCTCAGTGACCGTTGGTCTGGACGTCGACTCCGTAGGCCCCGCCCCTTTCGACGAGGACCACGTGAGCATCGGGGTCGTTGCACCGGCCGAAGATCTTGAACTCGCTGCCGTTGGCGGCCACCTTGAACTCGATCTTCCAGGGCCCCTCATCGTGCTCCACTTCGTGTCGGACCTTCCGGTGCCCCGGCAGCTTGATCCAGCCGCCCGGACCGCGGGTACCGCCGCCGCCTGTGACCTTGTAGTCGGAATCTGAACCGGTCGTGTTGGATACATCCATCGCAGGGAACCTCCATGGTACAGCCCGCTCGACGCTCGGTACGAGGGGCGGGTTGAACGGCACCAACGTGAAGCTGCGTGAACGCGCCCGTTACCTCTGGATCTCGAATTCCTGATCGCCTATCAGCTCGTCGTCACCGCTCGCCGTGACGCCGAAGGCTTCGATCCTGTACAACCCATCAGACACCTGCGCCGCCGGCACCTGAAACCGGAGCCCCCGGCCAGAGGCCAGCGGCCGCAGCTCGAGGCCCGGGAAAACGTCCTCGGGGCGATCTGGCCCGTAGAGCACGATCTTGTAAGAGGTGAACCCTTCGTCCCGGAGAGGGACGCGGAACTCGATCTTCTCGGCGTTCCCGGGGACCTCACGCCGCAGGACGTCCTGCGCCTCGCCGCTACGCTGCCCCGAGCGGAGCGGCAGCTCGACGCCTACCGGCTCCGGCTTGGGCTCCGGGGCCGTCACGATCTCCGTAGAGACCGGTGTCTCGGCGGCGGGCTCCGCGGGCTGCTCTCCTGGTGTGGCCTCCACGGGGGATACGGGATCCGGCGCGGGAGTGCGGATGATGGCCTCACCGATGTTGTTGTTGCTGACCTCTGCCGGAGGATGCTCCCCGAACCGGCCCTGGAGCTGGGGCCAGACCGACAGGCCCACGACCCCTAGCAGCAGAGCCGCCGCCATGGCCGCCATCGGGGCGTACCAGGAGGGGCGCCTGGATGAGACGCGCGGCATCGGGACCACCGTGGCTCTGGGTTTCTGTTCGGCGGGCGTCTCGTTGGCGATGCGATGGAGGCTCCGCGCCAGCGCCAGGCGGGCCCGGCCCTCCTCCGTTGCGGTCAGGCGCCTCCCGACCTCCCGTTCCTGCTCCTCGGTGAGCTCCCCCTGGGCGTACTCGGCCAGGAGGTCACCCTCCACCGCCTCCATCTGTTCCAGCAGACGGTCGTCCTCGAGAAGCCGCGGTTCGAGGCGCGCCGTCTCCTCCTCACTCAGCTCCCCCAGCAGGTACCGCCGCAGGAGGTCGTCATCGCCTTCGAACGTGTGTCGCATTCCGACCGGCTCCTTTCCTCATCCAGCCCTGAGTGTCAGAAAGGGGAAAAGCGTTTCGCGGGGGTGATCGGGGGATCAGTTGCCGAGGCGCGCTTCGATGCACTCGGCGAGCCTGCGGCGCAGCCGGTGGACCCGGATCCGCAGGGCGTTGATGGGGATCCCTAGCTCGTTCGAGAGCTTCTTGCGGTGCTCGATGTGGCTGTCGCTCTGGTGATAGACCAGTACCAGGCGCCGCTGGTCCTGTCCCAGCTTCTCGAGGCAGTCGCGGAGAGCCTCGAGCCGGCGGTCGTCGGGCTCCGGATCCTCCGGCGAGTGGGGCGGCCAGTCGCCGCTCTTCAGCCTCTTCTGTTCCATCGCCTCGCGCCGGACCGCCTCCTGGTAGATGTGACGGGCGACACCCTGGGCATAGCTGGCCGGGTTGTTCGGCTTCACATCCTCGGCGAGGCGCTGGCCCACCCGATCGAGGGTCTCGTCGACCAGCTCTTCGGGAGAGGAGCAGCCGCGCCACTCGAAGACGCGGATCAGCTTGCGGCGGAGCTGCAGATAGAGCTCGGCCGCCCGGTCGCGGTCATCAGGGTCCAGCTCCCGGAGGAGGGCCTCGAAAGCCTCCTGGCTCATCCCTTCCTCCTCTCGGGGCTTGCGTTTCACCGGCTCTCACCCTGGAGGGAAAAGCCCGCCCAGTAATAGGGGTGCCGGCGCCATGGGTCCTTCCGGATCTCGCGCTGCGCCTGCCGCAACGCCGCCGGTGCGGGCTGGCCTTCGCGGAGGTAGGCTTCATAGAAGCGCTTCATCAGCTTCATCGTGGTGCGGTCGTCGACCTTCCAGAGGGTGGCGAGCACCCGCGACGACCCCGCGTACATGAAGCCCCGCGTCAAGCCGATCAGCCCTTCGCCGCGCATTTCCTGACCCAGAGCGGTCTCACAAGCGGAGAGGGTGACCAGGTCGGCGTTGAGCCGCAGGCTGTAGACGTCGGTCAGGCGGAGAACGCCCTCCAGGGGCTCGGCCCGGCCGTCGAACCTGGAGAAGACCAGACCCGACAGCTCCGGCTTGTCGGTGGCGATGTGCCCATGGGTGGCGAAGTGCACGATCCGGTACTCGGCGAGCCGCCCGCTGGTCACTTCGGCCAGTGTAGCGTCGAACCCCAGGGCCTTGAAGCTCCGCTCCGGGTCCGCGAACTCGACGATGGCGTTGACCTCCTCCTGGGTGAAGCGGAGGCGCGGGAGGGTGGAGGGGTCGAACGAATCGGCCCTCGACCCGAAGCCCCGGTGCTCGGAGCCGGCGGCGCGGCTCTGGGTCGCCAGGTCGCCCCGGAGCCGGCGCAGACGATCGTCGCGCTCCTGGAAGACGGGGTCGCCGAACGCGGCCACGACCTTGTCGGGCCTGCGGCGCTTCGCCTCGTCCTCCCGCAGCACGGCGAGGGTGGAGGCGGAGGGGAGGTACACCACCTCGTTGTGGTCGAGGAGCGGAGAGGGGCTGCCCTTCCGGAGCGAAGGGAGGGGCAGGGCGCCGAAGGGGACATAATGGAGGGCGCCGTCGCTGACCACCAGGAGACGGCGCCCCCTGAGGAGCGGCTCGGCCTTCTCCAGGAGCATCCGAGAGAGAGCCTCCCCGGCTCGCCGCGCCGCCCGATCGGCCTTGTTCCTGCCGGCCTCCTCGTCCGGCGGCTGGAGCGAGACCTGGCCGTGGTACTCCCGAGCCTCCTTCTCGACCTGGGCCCTCTTGGGCAGCTCGAACGTATGGATGGAGTCCGGCCGGACGACCCAGAGCCAGCTCCGGTCCTCGCCCAGCGCGTACTCGAGCAGCGCGGAGTCGCGGTCCAGCACCTTCTCCTGGATCTGTGCCGAGGTCAGCGGCTCCGGCCGGGCGAGCGCCGCGTAGTGGGGGCTGCTGGCCTTGAGGTCCGCCGTCACCCGGTAGAGCTTCTCGATGGCCTCGTCGAGACGGTCCCCTACCTGCTCCAGCCGCTGGCCGGTCACCCCGTCCTTGATCAGCTTCAGCCGGTGCTGATAGAGGGCGTTGATCTCGGCGCGCAACGCCCGTTCCTGCGCCAGCAGCCCGGCGTCGGCGTCCCGGCTCAGGTCGGCTTCGACCTCCGCCAGGAGGTCGAGCAGGCCCCGCGCCCGCGCCCGCTCGTTCATGTCCAGCGCCCGGCCCGCGAAGCCCCGGCCGGGGTTCCGGCGCTCCAGCTCCATCAGGATGTCGACGTAGAATTCGTAGAACCCCTGCTTGGAGGCGAGGAACGTCTCCCGCAGGTCCTGCCTCACCACCCGGTCGCGGAGCTGCTCGATGGCCTCGATCGCCTGGCCGGCGAGCTCGCCGGCCTTCTCGAGCTCGCCCGCGTCCTTCTCGACCTTGGCGAGCACCATGGTGATGTCGGCCCTCAAGGCGAGGTCGGCTTGGCTGAGGTCCAGCGCCTGGCTCAGGGCTTCGCGCGCGGCCGGCAGGTTCTCCAGGTTCCGGTGGGAGGCTCCCAGGATGTGCAGGGTCCGCGCCCGGGTCTCCGGGCGGGATGCGAGGGTGAGGGCCTGCCTGCCTGCTTCGAGGGCGCGCTGGTACTCGCGTTCGCCGAGATGGAGATTGCCGCGGTTCAGCAGGATATAGGCCTGGAGGTCCTTGTCCTCGATCAGGCGCGCGAGGTCCAGCGCCCCCTCGAAGGCGCGGAGCGCCTCGTCGGTCTTGCCGGACATGTCCAGGGCGACCCCGAGGTTCTGGAGCGTCTTGGCGCGCTTCAGGGGCTCGACGCCCTCGTGCTCGAGGACCTGCCGGAAGTGCTGGCTCGCCTTTTCCAGCTCACCCAGGGCGAAGTAGGTGTCGCCGAGGTTGTTGAGCGCAGTGACCTCCTCGACCTCCCGATCCGGACCGGCGAGGGTGCGAGCCAGTTGCAAGGCCCGGCCGGAGTGCTCCAGGGCTATCTCGTACTCCGACAGGTCGGCGTAGGCCGAGCCCAGGTTGATATGGGCCTTGGTCTGCGCCAGGCGGTCCACGGACTCCGCGAGGCCGAGCGCTTCCTCTAAATAGACCTCGATGGCGGTCCGTGGCTCTCCGAGCTCGTTGATGTGAAACGTGCCGAGGTTGCTCGAGATATCGAACAGCAGGCGCCGGTCCCCGGAGCGGCGGGCCAGGGGCAGTGCCTTCTCCCAGTGCTCCCGCGCGTGCTGGAACCGATCGAGAGCCGAGTCGACGCGCCCCGCCTGGTTGAGGGTGCGGGCCAGGTCGACCGTCGCGTCCAGCTCCTCGAAGAGCTGCGAAGCGCGGTGGAGGTACCGGACCGCCTCCTCGTTCTCGCGCAAAGCTAAGTGCGCGGTCCCGAGCTGGAACAGCGTGTCGGCTTCCCGCTGCCGGTCCCCGGCCTGGATCCAGAGTGGCAGTGCCTGCTCCCGCAACCGGACCTGCTCGCGGAGGGCCGCCTCGGGGCTCCTGCCCCCCATGAGATTCACCGCCCGCTGGGTGAGGCTCACCGCCTCCGCCCGGTGCCGGTCCTTCTCGCTCGGTGCCCGCGGCCCTTCGATCCGGATCCGGTAGCGGCCGGTGTCGCTTCTTTCCCCTGAGCGCACCACGATCTGGTGCGAGCCCGGCCGCCGGGCCACGGCTGCGAGGTCTTCGAGCCCGTTCCGGCCATAGGGGCTGTCCACCTTCTGGACCGACTCGGCGCTGGGGTCGAGCAGCTCGACCTCGACGTCGGCGCCGGCCTGCTCGACGACGGCGCGCACGAACTGGCCCGCCCTGAGCTCGATCACGAGAGGCCGGCTCTCGCCCGGCCCGATCTCGTGCTCGGTGACCGCGGCCGCCCGCTCGGCACCAGGGGAGGAGGGGCCGCCGCGGGGGGCCGCGCACGCCTGGGCCAGGAGGGCCGCGAGGGCCCAGCACAGGGCTCCCCGGGCCACCCCGAAACCCGGCGTGCTGGAGGGAAGAAGAAGGCGGCTCATCCTGATTTCGGTTCGGCTGACTTCACGACCTGCGCCCCCGAACCGATGGCAGGCCCGGTGGGTGGAGCTGTGTCCAAATCACCAATATTGTACGCGTTTCCGATGGTGTTCATGGAATGGGGGGCTCCTGCCCCTTGGGGCTCGCGCCCGAGTTGCGCTAAGCTTTCCCTGTGGAAACCGTGACGGAGCCGCAGCTCCCGGCGGGGCCTCCGGTGGGCGACGACCCGGCGCCCCGGCGTGTCCTGCACTGCGACATGGACTGCTTCTATGCCGCCGTCCACATGCGGGACGATCCGAGACTGCGCGGCAAGCCGGTGGTCATCGGCGGCCGGCCCGAGGGACGTGGCGTCGTCGCGGCGGCGAGCTATGAGTCCCGGCGCTTCGGCATCCATTCCGCGATGCCGTCGTCCCGTGCCCTGCGCCTCTGCCCGGAGGTGATCTTCATCCCCCCGGACTTCCGCAAGTACTCGCGCGAGTCGGAGAAGATCTTCGCCATCTACCGCGAGCTCACCCCTCTGGTCCAGGCGGTGTCGATCGACGAGGCCTACCTCGACGTCACCGA
>DASPJI010000688.1:0-2441 GCA_035628695.1 Thermoanaerobaculia bacterium
GCACGGATCCGGCTAAAGACCGTACGCGCTTGTTATCTCTCGGAATCGCGCAGACTCGAGCAGACAGGACCAAAGCCCCACCCGCGAGCCGCGCTGGTCGCCGACTTCACTCTTCCTCTATTCAGTTTTCAAAGAACCGGCTCTGTTGGCCGCGCCCCCGTTCGGGGCGACTTTTGATTCTACGGCCGCTCGGCGGGGCTGTCAACCCCTCTTCGCGTCCGGCCCGACTTTCAACCCAGCGCGACCGCGCGTTATTCCGGGCCTCCGAAGAAGCCCCGAGATTCGCCACGTTGTCAGGGGAGCGGCTCCGAAGCCTCTTGGCCCCTCGGAGCGCTGGGAGTCGCAGACTCTACAACAGACCGAGCCCGCCGTCAATTCCGCCGTTTTCCTTCGGGGGTCCCTCGCGAGCTCCCGTCCGGGTCTTCAAAGAATCGCCGAGGTCATTCCGGCAACAGGAGGCGCAGTCTAGGGAACCCTGGCGGGGCTGTCAACCCCCTTCGCCAACTTTCCTGAAGATCAGCCGCCGGCCCCGCACCTCCCAGGGCTCGGTCAGCAGCCGGCGCAGGGCCTCCGGATAGGCCTCGTGCTCCTGCTCGAGGATGCGGGCGGCGAGGGTGGCGGCGGTGTCGCCGTCCTCGACCGGCACGGTGCGCTGCACCACGATCGGGCCGCTGTCGAGCCCCTCGTCGACCAGGTGGACGGTGCAGCCCGCGACCCGCACCCCCCACTCCAGCGCCTGCTCCTGGGCGTGGAGCCCCGGGAAGGCCGGCAGCAGGCTGGGGTGGATGTTGACGATGCGCCGCGGGAAGGCCGTCACGAGCCGCGGCGACAGCACCCGCATGTAGCCGGCGAGGCAGACCCAGTCCACTTCGGCGCTGCGCAGGGCGGCCAGCACCTGCGCCTCGTGGGCATCGCGGGGGATCCCCTGGTGCGGCAGGGCGAGCGCCGGCAGCCCCAGCTCGCGGGCGCGGGCCAGGCCGCCCGCCCCGGGGATGTTGCTGACCACCAGGGCGATCTCGGCCGGCAGCCCGCCGCGCTCGATGGCGGCGTGGAGGGACAGGAAGTTGCTGCCGCGGCCGGAGAGCAGGATGCCGAGGCGGGCGGGCATGATCGTCAGGAAAGTCAGGCCCCGGGGAGGACGGGCGCGCCGTCCTCGCGCCCCAGGTCGTAGGAGACGCTAGCCCCTCCTGCTGGGCTTCCTTCCTGAACGGTGCCGATGAGCCACGACCGCTGCCCCTTGCTCCGCAGCAGCCCGAGCACCTCGCGCAGCCCCGAGGGGGACACCACCAGCACCATGCCGATCCCCATGTTGAAGACCCGGAACATCTCCTCGGCGTCCACCTCCCCCCGCTCCTGCAGGAAGTGGAACAGCTCGGGCACCGGCCAGCTCCCGGCGCGGACCTCGGCGCGGCTGCCGGCGGGGAGGACCCGCGGCAGGTTGTCGGTCAGCCCGCCGCCGGTGATGTGGGCCATGGCGTGGAGGTCCGGGTGGCCGAGGAGCGGCCGCAGCGGCTCGAGGTAGGAGAGATGGGTGGCGAGGAGCGCCTCGCCCACCGTCTCCTTCTTGTCCTGCCAGGGGGCGCGGTCGGCGACGGCCAGGCCCAGCTTGTCGAAGAGGATGCGGCGGGCCAGGGAGTAGCCGTTGGTGTGCAGGCCCGAGGAGGGGAGGCCGACGAGGACGTCCCCCGGCCGGACCCTGGAGCCGTCCAGCACCTTGGGGCGGTCCACCAGCCCGACGATGAAGCCGACCAGCTCGTAGTCCCCCGGCTGATAGAAGCCGGGCATCTCGGCGGTCTCGCCGCCGAGCAGGGCGCAGCCGTTGTCGCGGCAGGCCTGGGCGACGCCCGACACCAGCTCGACCATCTTCTCCGGCTCGAGGACGCCGGCGCCGAGGTAGTCCATGAAGAACAGCGGCTCGGCCCCCTGCACCAGGATGTCGTTGACGCAGTGGTTGACCAGGTCGCGGCCGACCGAGGAGTAGTCGCCGGCCATGCGGGCGACCACCAGCTTGGTGCCGACGCCGTCGGCCGAGGCGACCAGGACGGGCTCGGTCATGCCGGCGAGGTCCGGCCGGAAGAGGCCGCCGAAGCTGCCGATCTCGGTGAGGACGCCCGGGGTGAAGGTGGACCGCGCCAGCTTCTTGACCCGGGCGAGCCCCTTCTCCTGGGCGTCGATGTCGACGCCGGCCTGGGCGTACGCGCTGGGTCTGGATCCGCTCATGGCTGGGCCGCTCGCGCCGGAACTATACCCAGTGTCGAAGCGGGTGTCGATCTGTGTCGAAGTGTGTCGGCGGATGTCGGACACAGGGGTCCCGCCCCCTTCTCCGAGGAGAGGCGGGGTGGCACCGAACCTGCTCTGTCCAGGGGTGCAGCACAATCAACTCTTCCCCCTCCCTGCCGGAAAAGGAGATTCGCCATGGTCGCCGATGTCTCTTCCCCCGC
>DASPJI010000689.1:0-5140 GCA_035628695.1 Thermoanaerobaculia bacterium
CGCCGGCGTCCCTCAGCACTGAGGAACAGCTCCTTAGTGCTTCGCCGCCGTCCCTCAATGGTGAGGAACGACTCCTCACCAGTTCCCTGTCGCAGGGAAGCGTTGAGGAGCGGCGCCTCACTGTTGAGGAACGGCAGGCCCCGAGGAGCGGGACCCGCCTCCGCAGCGGACGGCAAGAGGAAAGTGGAAGAATCTTGCGGGGGGAGCTTTGGGTTGCGGGGGCGGAGGAAAAACCACAGGCTGTGCTGAAACCGGGAGAGAAGGCCGAGGGGTGAGGGGCTAAGGCCGCCATCTATATAATGGATCCCCAATGTCCGCCTGGGCTCTCGACCTCGGGACCACCAATTCCGGAGTGGCGTTCTGGGACGACTCCCTGGGGAAGCCTCGTCTCGTCGAGCTGCCCGACGTCTGCCGGAAGATCGACGCCAACGACCCGCTGGAGGCGCCGCGGCTGGTGCCGTCGGCCGTCCACTTCCTCGAGAAGCCCGGGACGCTCGACCGCCTGGGGAGCTGGCCGCCGCTGGCGCGGCGCTTCTTCATCGGCCGGCGGGCGCTGATCGGCCGCCAGGCGCTGGAACGCAACGACGGCGTGGTGCATCCGTCGTTCGTCCCCACCTTCAAGCCCGGCCTGAGCGGCGAGGCGCTGCGGCCGCTGGCCCGGGTGGGTCGCGAGAGCCTGACCGCCCGCGACGCCGCCTTCGCCTTCCTGCGCGAGCTGCTGCGAGAGGTCAAGCGGGCGACCGGGCAGCGCATACGCGACATGGTCGTCACCTCGCCGGTGTCGGCGTTCGAGATGTACCGCGCCGAGGCGCAGGGGCTGCTGCGCCAGTTGGGAGTCGGCCGGGTCCGCTTCGTCGACGAGCCGGTGGCGGCGGCGCTCGGCTACGGAATCAGCCTCAGCCACCCGCGGACCGTGCTCGTCGTCGACGTCGGAGGCGGCACCATGCACGTCGTCCTCGTCCGCCTCACCCCGCAGGGGGCGGTCAGCGGCCAGGCCACGGTGCTCGCCAAGCGCGGGCGCCCCCTGGGGGGCAACGCCGTCGACGGCTGGGTGCTGCAAGACCTCTGCAACCGCATGGGCCACGACCTGAGCCGCGACGGCGACGACGAGGTCACCCGCCTCTGGCGGCGGATGATGCTCGCCGAGGCCTGCCGGGTGAAGGAGGCCGTCTTCTTCCGCGAGGAGGAGGCCTTCCTGGTGAGCCCGGGGGACCTGCCGGCGCGCCACGCGCCCCGTCCGCGCGGAGACGGCTTGGTGACGCTGACCCGCGCCGGCCTCGGGGAGATCCTCGAGAAGAACGGCTTCTTCCGCAGCCTGGCCGCGTCGCTGGAGGAGGTATTGGAGCAGGCCGGGGTCAAGCCCGACGACGTCGAGGACGTGCTGCTGGTGGGGGGCTCGACGCTCCTCCCCGGCTTCTTCTCGTTCTTCGAGGAGCGCTTCGAGCGCCGGCGGGTACGCGCATGGCAGCCGTTCGAGGCGGTGGCCTACGGCGCCGCCTGCTTCGCCGGCAACCGGATGGACGCCCTGGACTTCATCGTCCACGACTACGCCTTCGTCACCCACGATCCGAAGACCGGCGATCCCCAGCACACCGTCATCGTGCCGCGGGGGACGCGCTTCCCCACCCCGACCGAGCTGTGGAAGCGGCAACTGGTCCCCACCTGCGCGCTCGGCGAGCCGGAGACCCTGTTCAAGCTCCTCATCTGCGAGGTGGCGCGCGGCGACGGCGACGACCGGCGCTTCGTCTGGGACGCCGCCGGCGACCTCCACAAGGTGGGGGGCGCGGCCGGCGACGCGCAGGTCGTCGTGCCGCTGAACGAGGCGAGCCCCACGCTCGGCTATCTCGACCCGCCCCACTCCCCCCGCGACCACCGGCCGCGGCTCGAGATCGCGTTCGGCGTCAACGCCGAGCGCTGGCTGATCGCCACCGTCCGCGACCTCCTCACGCAACGGGAGCTGATGCGCGAGGAGCCGGTCATCCGGCTGGTCTGAGGAGGCGCCGGCATGGAGCCGTTCATCACCTTCGGCCTCCCCCTGCTCGCCGGCGGCATCTATCTCCTCGGCATCCTGGCCCGCCACCGCCAGCTCCTGGATCAGTGGCAGGCCCTCGCCGCGAAGCACGAGCTCGCCGTGCTGGAGACGTCCAGCGTCGCGGCGTCGCGGGTGAGCGTCGCGGCGCGCGCCGGGGTGATGGAGGTGCGGTTCGAGAAGATCCCCAAGCGGGGTCTCTGGGTCCACCTCACCATTCCCGGGCTCCTCGCCACCTCCGGCCTGAGGCTGCGCCGCGAGCCTTTCGTGGCGTTGGGGGCGAGGGAGATCGAGACCGGCGACGAGTCGTTCGACCAGACGTTCCTCGTCGAAGGATCGGCCGGGCTGGTGATGGCGCTGCTCGACTCCAAGGCCCGCCGCCTGCTGCTCCAGATCAACGTCGAGGGGGAGCTCGAGATCCGCGGCGGCGTGGTGAGCGTCCGGGTGACCGACACGACGCTCCCCCAGCTCCTCCCCCTCCTCCTCGAGCTCGGCCAGCGGTTCACGACGGGCTCGGACACTGTGCGCCGCCTGGCCGCAAGCGCCCGCGAGGACCGCGAGGCTGGGGTGCGGCTGCGCAGCCTGCTGCTGCTCGAGCGCGAGTTCCCCCGCGAGCAGGTCACCCGCGACACGCTGCGCGCCGCCTGCTCGGACCCGGCCCCGCAGATCCGCCTGCGCGCCGCCATCGCGCGCGGGGCCGAGGGCCGCGAAACCCTCATGGCGCTCGCGGAGGACCCGGAGGTGGACGACGACTGGAGCGCGCAGGCCGTCTCGACCCTGGGACGACAACTGCCGCACGAGCGCACGCAGGAGATCCTCCGGCAGTCCCTGCGGCGGCGGCGGCTCGGGACCGCCCACGCCTGCCTCGCGGCTCTCGGCCAGTGGCGCGGCGCGGCGCTCGACGAGCTGGTGAAGGTGCTGGAGCGCGAGCCGGACGCTCTGGCCGCCGCCGCGGCCCTGGCCCTGGGCGAGAGCGGAGAGGCCGCCGCCGAGCCGCCGCTGCTCCGTGCCCTCCAGCACGGCAGCGCGGAGATCCGGTCCGCCGCGGCGACCGCGCTGGGCCGCGTGGGGACGGCGGCGGCCGTGCTGCCGCTCAAGGAGGCCGCCGAAGAGGACCGGGAGCTCCGCCGGGTGGCGCGCCAGTCGGTCGCCGAGATCCAGTCCCGTATCGAGGGCGCCTCCCCTGGCCAGCTCTCGCTGGCGCAGTCCGAAGCGGGGCAACTGTCGCTGGCCACCGACCCGTCCGGGCAGCTCTCGCTGCGGTCTGAGAGGCCGGTGGCCTGAGGTGACCCCGGCACGATCTGGGAGTGGGTCATCCCCGTCGGATTCGGTGTCGCAGCGTTCTGGAGCCTCGGCCGCAACCGCCGGCGCCTGGAGAGCTGGCGGAGCGCCGTCGCCGCCTGCGGCCTGAAACTGGTCGAGGCCTCCAGTGTGACGAAGACGAAGCTCCACCTGCTCGTGCGGGCGGACCGGATCGAGGTCCGTTTCGAGCACGCCAGCTACCAGCTCACCCGGGTGATCGTCGAGCTCCCCGCTCTGCCGTGGTTCAGCGGCGTGAGAATCCGCGGCGACGACTGGAAACCCTTCGGAGCCCGCGAGATCGAAGTCGGGGACTGGGTCTTCGACACCCGGTTCTTCGTCGAGGGGCCGGAACGGCTCGTAGTGCGGATGCTCGACGCCGAGATGCGCCGCCTGCTGCTCGAAGCCGGCAGCAAGGGCGATCTGGAGATCCGCGAGGGCACTCTCCAGGTGGTCGCGCTCGATCATCGCCTGCCCGAGGTCCTGCCCATCCTCCTGGAGCTCGCCCAGCGGTTCATGCGTCAGTCCACGAATGCCGCGCCCGGCTTGGCCGCGAACGCCCGCCGCGATCCCGAACCCGGCGTACGGCTCCGCAACCTGATCCACCTGGCCCGTGATTTCCGGGACGAGCAGCTCACCCACGAGACCCTCCGCGCCGCCTGCCGGGACCCCAGCCCCCAGGTCCGGCTGCAGGCGGGCACGGCCTTGGGGGCGGAGGGGCGCGACGTCCTGCGCGAGCTGGCGGAGGACGCGGAGGGTACGATTGAGGACGCCATCAGCTCCCTGGCGGTGGCGGCACTGGGCGCCGAGCTGCCGCTGGAGCGCGTGCAGGCGATCCTCCGCCGCTCCCTGCGAGACCGCCGTATCCAGACCGCCCGCGTCTGTCTGGAGAGGCTCGGCCGCAGCGGCGACACGACGGCCGTCCCCACCCTGGCGAAGATCCTGGCCCTCGAAAAGGACGAGCTTGCCATCGCCGCGGCCGTGGCCCTGGGTATCACCGGGGACGAGGCCGCCGAGCCGCCGCTGATCCAGGCCCTCGACCGCGACGACAACGGGCTGGGGGTGGCCGCGGCGAACGCGCTGGCCCACATCGGCTCGGCGGCTTCGGTGCTCCCCCTCAAGGAGGCGGCCCGCTCGGGCGACCAGGCCCTCCGCCAGGCCGCCCGCCAGGCGGTCGCCGAGATCCAGTCCCGTTTTCATCCCGGCGCCTCTCCCGGCCAGCTCTCGCTCGCCCAAGCCGAGGCGGGCCAGCTCTCGCTCGCCACCGACCCGGCCGGGCAGCTCTCGCTCCCGCCCCAGGAGCCCGAAAAGGGGCCTGGGGGCTGAGAGCTCCGATGCTACACTCCCGCGCTGGTGAGTGACGGGACCCCCTCTCCGCCCCGGCGCCGGGCTCTCGGCACGGTCTTCCTGACGATCCTCCTCGACCTCATCGGGTTCGGGATGATCCTGCCGCTGCTGCCCTTCTACGCCCAGGAGCTCGACGCCACCCCGTTCCAGATCGGCCTCCTCTTCGCCTCGTACAGCCTGGCCCAGCTCGCCTTCGCGCCGCTCCTCGGACGGGTCTCGGACCGGGCCGGCCGCCGGCCGGTGCTGCTGGCCTCGATCCTGGGGAGCTGCGGCGCCTACGTCCTCTTCTGGGCCGCCGGCTCCTATGCCCTGCTGCTCGTAGCCCGCACCCTGTCCGGAGTGGCGGCGTCCAACTACGGCATCGCCCAGGCCTACGTGGCGGACGTCACCCCGCCCGAGGGGCGCTCCAAGGCCATGGGGCTGGTGGGGGCGGCGTTCGGACTCGGCTTCATCATCGGCCCGGCG
>DASPJI010000690.1:0-2036 GCA_035628695.1 Thermoanaerobaculia bacterium
TCGGCGGCTCGTTCCCACGCGCATCACTCCGGCCTCTCCAGAAGAAGGATCACCCATCCTGCGGTGCCGTCCATTAAGTGCGGGACAGGTGGGGAAAGCGGGACAACCGGCTTCAACGCCCGGCCGGCTCGCTCCCGAGCCGCAGGACGGCCCAACGCGGCGGGCACCAGAATCGGACGGGGAGCATAGACATACCGACGCCGCCGTTCAAGTAGAGGGTGGTCGTCCCCCGCCGGTTGGGGGCCGGGAACTCGTAGCGGCCGAAGTCGTAGTAGGGTCCGAGGGCGGAGCGGGTGGTCAGGGCGCCGAAGAAGGGGAGGCGCACCTGGCCGCCGTGGGTGTGGCCGGCGATCACCGCGTCCAGGCCCCGGCGGGAGGCCTCGCGGACGATCTCCGGCACGTGGGAGAGGACGACCCGCGGCGTCCCCGGCGGCACCTCCGGGCTGCGCGCCAGGGCCACCTCGAGGCGCGTCCCCCGGAGCCCCTCGCGGAAACCGGCCGGCTCCCTGGAGCCGGCGAGCGGCTCGTCCAGCAGCACCCGGCCGTCCGCGCCGGTCACGCGGAGATCCTTATAGAGGACCTCCCCTTCGCCGGAGGCCCAGAGTCCCGCGGTGCCCGACTCCACCCGGTAAGGGGAGCGGTCCTCGGCCCGCGCCTGCCACTCCTTCGGCTCGGGCCCGTCCACCGGCCAGACCTTGGCCAGCACCCGCACCACGCCGGGGTCCACCTCGGTCCGCAGGCGCATCCGGTACCAGCGCCCCGGCTCCGGCTCGACGCCGGTGTCGATGTCGCCCTCGAGGGTCGTGCCGTGGGGGACGAGATAGAAGGTGCCGGGCAGGCCGTGCTCGGGGCGGACGCGGCGCAGCCGGTACAGCCGGTCCTCCCCCAGGACGTAGCGGCTGTGGACCACCAGTGCCGCGGCCGAGTCCTCGTCCGCCAGGAGCACGTCGCAGACCGCCTCGTAGCCGCTCCAGGTGAGCGGCCCGCCCGCGTCCGTCCGACCTCGGGGGGCCGGGTCGTAGTGGCTGTAGAAGTTCCGGCGGATCTCCTGGAGGCGGGCGCCGTAGTGCCAGCGCCCCTGCCGCCGCATCGTCCGGAACGGCGACGGCCAGGGGGTGACCAGGGCATCCTGCCCCACCTGCTGGTTGACCCCCAGGAGGAGGATGCCGCCGCTCTCCCCGACCCCGCCGGTCGGCAGGAAGCGTCCCTCATTGGACAGCCACTCGATGCCGGCGTCCGAGAGGGCGGCGATGACGTCCCCCTGGTGCTCGCTGTGCCCCTGCACCGCGAGCACCGGAGCCACCCGCCGGAGCTGGGCGATGAAGGCGGCCGTGGCCGCGGTGTGCCGCGCCCGCCGCTCGGCGTCCGGCAGGTCCTGGATGAGGTCGCCGCTGATGACGATCAGGTTGGGCGCGGTCTCCCGGACCTTGTTCAGTAGACGCCGGAGAAGCGGCGGGTCGTTCGAGATGTGGAGATCGCTGAGATGGACCAGGGTGACCGGCGGCGCGTCCAGATGGATGCGGGCCGCGTCCCGGAAGAGGAGGACCCTGGGCTCGAGCCAGCAGGCGTCGGCGAGGCCCAGCAGGGCCAGGACGACGAGGGCCGCCGCGGTCCGCCGCACGGTCAGCGCAGCCCGGGAGCCGTGGCCGGCCGGCGCTGCTTCCGGAAGCCGCCCAGGAGGGCGAGCAGCACCGGCCCGGCGACGAAGCCGCCGATGTGGGCGAACCAGGCGACGCCGCCGGCGTTGTCGGCCGTGGCCGTGGTCAGCGAGGCGACGCCCGAGAAGAGCTGTAGCGCGAACCAGATGGGGAGGTAGACGATGGCGGGGATCTGGATGAAGCGGATGAAGATGAAGAACCAGATCACGGTCACGATCCGCGCCTTCGGGTGGAGGAAGAGGTAGGCCCCCAGCACCCCCGAGATGGCGCCGCTCGCCCCCACGGCCGGCAGCATCGAGAAGGGGGCGGACCAGGCGTGGGCGATGGTGGCGGCGTACCCGGCGAGAAGATAGAAGAGGAGGTAGCGGAGGTGCCCCA
>DASPJI010000691.1:0-2907 GCA_035628695.1 Thermoanaerobaculia bacterium
AACTTCGACCGGCCGCCCCCCATCGCCACCTCGAGCCCCCGGCTCTGCCTGCCGTTCATCGTCACCGGCCGGAGCTGGAACTCGACGAGCTGGCGCGCGATGTCCGGATAGCCGGCGGCCGCGGCCTCGGGACTGATCCGGGCGAGGTCGGCGTCGGACTCCGCGCCGCGGTTCGGCGTGTGGGCATAGCAGGCGCCCGGAGTCGCGTGGGTGACGGTGGCGGTCGAGACGACGCCGGTCCACAGCCCCCGGGATTCGGCCTCCTCGAGCAGGGTACGGAGGCGGTTCTCGGGCAGCGCGGCGGCGGCGAAGTCGTCCGCCAGCACGTTCGGGGCGACCGACAGGCTGCCGTCGTTGGCCTTGCTGCCGGTGATGATCGATGTCATCGTCGGCGCGGAGTCCGGCACCTGCTGGTTCGCCTGGTAGGTCTTCGAGTGCCCCAGATAGGGGAAGCGCTCGAAGCTCAGGGAATTCTCCTCGCCCCGCTGCCCCTTCTGCTGCCCCTCCAGGATGCGGGCGGCGGTGATCGTCGACACCCCCATGCCGTCGCCGACGAACAGGATGACGTTGCGGGCCTTGCGGCGGTCCGGCCGCACCTGCTCGTTGGCCTCGATCTGCGCCCGCGCGCGGGCCATGAAGGTCTCCTTGGTCTCGGCGACGTCCTTGGAAAGGGTCGGCGGCACGCCAGCCGAAGGGGCGGGCGGCGGGACGGAGCCGCAAGCTGCCAGGATCAGACAGAGGCCAACCGTGAACGGCTTCATCGCATCTCCTCCTCTCGGAATCAGCCCCTTAGCTTACCCCGAGCCGGGCCGGCACGAGTCCTGCAGTCTACTGCCGTGGGATGGGCGCGACTACCTTTAGGAGGTACTAACCATGAGAAAAATCCCATCGACAAATTTCTTCGTGACGGCCCTTTTTGCCGCCGCCCTCCTCACCGGCTGCGGCTCGTCCGGCATTGACGGAATCCTCGGCGGCGGCTCCGGCAGCTCCGGCGGCTCTACCACCAACTACCCCTCGTCCTCGCGGGCGAACGAGGTCCAGGGCACCGTCGAGCGCGTCGACACCCTCGACCGCCGCATCATCGTCGACGGCGACAGCACCTACCGGACCGACCTGCGCAACGGCAACGAAGATAACGAGATCGTCCTCTACTACGACGACCGCACCACGGTCGAGTACCGGGGCGAGACCTTCCGGCCGCAGGACCTGGAGCCCGGTGACCGCATCCGCGCCGACGTCGGGCAGAGCGGCAGCCGCCTGATGGTCGACCAGATCGAGGTGCTCTACGACGCCACCAGTGGCAGCGGCAGCTCGAGCGGCTCGATCGGCAACTATGACGACGACCGCCGCGACTCCGAGCTGCGCGGCACCGTCCGCTACATCGACACCCGCGACCGCACGCTGGAGATCCAGCCCCGGAATTCGGGCTTCACCACCAATGGCTCCGGCGTGGTGATCGTGCGCTATGACACCAACACCGTGGTCGAGTACGAGGGGCGCCGCTACACCCCCGACAACCTGGAGCGCGGCGACGAGGTGGAGATCGAGGTCCGCGAGGGCCTCAACGGGCAGTTCCTGGCCGAAGAGATCCTGGTGGTCCAGGATTCCCGCGCCTCGCTCGGCAACCGCTGAGCTTTCGAATCACCGAATTATCAGAAGGGCGGAGAGGATCCTCTCCGCCCTTTCTGTTTCCATCCTCCGTGCTACAGTGGCTGCAAACACTGGAGGATTTCCGGATGAGTGTCGAGGCCCTCTCCGCCACCCGCTCCGCACCAGCTCGCTGGCTCGGTCTGGTCCCCAAATGGCTCGCCGTCTCGCTGGCGACCGTCCTCTTCCTCATGTTGACGGCGGAGCTGATCCCGGTATGGCAGTCCACCTCGCCGACCCCGGCCGCCATCGTCATCGCTCTGGCCGTCGGCCTGGTGGCCTCGGTCTCCTGGACGCTCCGGGAAACGCGGGTCGACTCCGCCCGCATGTACTACTACCTGCAGGTGATCGTCCGCTTCGGCCTGTCCTACATCTTCATCGGCTACGGCCTGTCCAAGCTTCTCGGGATCCAGTTCGGGCCGCCCACGTTCTTCCAGCTCGACAAGCCGGTGGGCACCCTGCCGGGCATCCAGCTCACCTGGCTGTTCTTCGGCTATTCGTTCGCCTATGGAGCTTTCATCGCCCTATCGCAGATCGCCTGCTCCATCCTCCTCGCCTTCCGCAGGACCTATCTGCTGGGCGCCTGCCTGCTGCTGCCGGTCATCGGCAACATCGTTTTCGTCAACTTCACCCATGGCATCCCGGTGAAGCTCAATTCGACGATCTATCTGATCGCGACCCTGTCGCTCCTGGTCCCCGAGCTGCCACGCTTCAAGGCGCTCTTCTGGGACCACGCCCCGGTGCCGGGCAAGTCCTTCCCCGCCCTCTCCCCACGCTATCGGGGAGCGGTGCCGCTGGCCACGGCCGCCTTCCTCGCCGGCGCCTTCGCCTACCAGGGCTGGGTGCTGAACGATCTCGCGGCGCCGACCCGGCCCGGGCCCGTGGCGCAGCCGGTGGCGGGCGCCTGGCGCGTCGAGAGGTGCGAGCCGATGGCTCCAACGGCAACGCCGCTGGTGGCCTGCGTCGACGGGCCTGACCGCTGGCAGAAGGTGCTGTTCGAGAACCGGTACGGCGGCAAGGACGGATTCATCAAGTTCGCCGAGGGGTACGTCATCACGGCCTACAAGGTGGACCCGGCGCGCCGGAGCCTCACCTTCGAATCGACCAAGGGCCGCTCGGAGCCGTTCACCGGCACCTACCGGATCGACCGGCAGGCCGACGGGGACCGGCTCGTGCTCGAAGGAAAGCTCGGGCCGGACCCCGTGCGGATCCACCTGGTGAAGGAGAGGTACCGCTTCCCCTCGATCACCGGGTGAAACG
>DASPJI010000692.1:0-9990 GCA_035628695.1 Thermoanaerobaculia bacterium
CCGCCACCGGCCGGAAGGTAGCGGTCCTCGGCGAGAGCCTGGCGCGGGCGGTGTGGGGCGGCCGCGACCCGATCGGGCAGCGCTTCCTGCGCGGCAGCGAGCCGGACTGGGTGACCGTCGTCGGGGTGGCCGCGGACAGCCGCTTCGAGGGTTTGGAGACGGCGCCGCGGCCGGTCCTCTACCGGCCGTTCGCCCAGCAGCCGATCCCCCTGGGGTACCTCGCCGTGCGCACGGCCAAGGACCCGCTCTCCCTCGCCGCCGCCGTCCGCCGCGAGGTGGCCGCCGTGGACTCCACCGTGGCGGTGCACGACGTCGCCACGCTCGAGCAGCGCCTGTCCGGCTCGGTGGCCGAACGGCGGTTCAACGTGACGCTCCTCGGGCTGTTCGCCGTGCTGGCGATGGTCCTCGCCGGCGTCGGACTCTACGGCGTCCTCTCTTACCTGGTGACCGAGCGCACGCGGGAGATGGGGATCCGCATGGCCCTGGGCGCGGAGCGGCGGCGCATCCTGGGGCTGGTGATCCGGCAGGGGGTGATGACCGCCGCCGCCGGCGCCGCCGTGGGTCTCGGGACCGCCCTGGTGCTGGGCCGGATTCTGGCGAGCGCCCTCTTCGGCGTCACGGCGACCGACCCGGTCACCTTCTCGGTGATACCCGCCGTCCTCCTGGCGACGGCCGTCCTCGCCTCCTGGCTGCCGGCCCGGCGCGCCACCCGGGTGGACCCCGGCGTGGCGTTGCGGGCGGAGTGAGGGAAGGCTGAAACGAATCCCCGGCCTCCGGCGCCTGAGAAGGGGTCCGGCCTCCAGGTGAGGGGGTCGAGGGACCCGCTCCGTTCAACAGGGGCGGGCGGACATGGTATCGTTCCGCCAGCTTAGAACAACTTTGCAACTCTCTCAGTCAGAAGGAGATTCATGATGACTGTCCAGTCTCCTCCGCCGCCGCCGTCCTACGGCGGGCCCGTCACTCCCGGCGCTCCCAAGAAGAAGGGCCTCAGCCCGCTCGCCTGGGTCGGTATCGGCTGCGGCGCGATCCTCGTCCTCGGTTTCATCGTCATGGCGGTCGGCGGCTTCCTGGTCGCCCGCAAGGCCAAGCAGTACGCCGACAACCCCGAGATGGCCGCGGTCGAGCTCATGGTCGCCGCGAACCCGGACATCGAGCTCGTCAGCAAGGACGAAGACGCCAAGACCGTCACCCTGCGCAACAAGCAGGACGGCGAGACGATCACCGTCAGCCTGGAGGACGTCAAGAACGGCAACATCAGCTTCGAGACCTCCGAGGGCGAGGCGTCCATCCAAATGAACGAGGAGGGGATGACGATCAAGGACGGAGAGGGCAACACCGCCTTCCAGGCGGGTGCCAGCACCAGCGCCCCCAAGGACCTGCCCGACTGGGTGCCGGTCTATCCGGGTGGACAGATCCAGGGGAACATGACCTCCAACACTGCGGAACAGAAGACCGCGAGCTTCTCGCTGACGACCCAGGACTCGGTGGACGACCTCGTCAAGTTCTACGAGGAGCAGCTCACGGCCAAGGGGCTGGAGATCGAGCAGACCACCACGGGTACCGGCGCCGACGGCGGCTCGACCGGCATGATCTCCGCCAAGAGCAGCGACGACGTGCGCAACGTCATCATCATGGTCAGCTCCGCCACCGAGGGGACCGGGGCGTCCGCCCAGGTCACCTACATCGAGAAGAAATAGGCTCCCCGCCTGCCAGGCGCGCCCCCTCCCCGAGGGGGCGCGCCTCACCTCCCCTCGCGCCGCTCCGCCAGCAGCTTCCGCAGCTCTTCGATCGGGATCGCCTCGCCCTTGTGCCCCTCGTGGCCGGTGACGTCGGTCGCCCGGGTGAGGGAGTTGTAGACCGCCTCCTCCACCGCTTCGACGGCGGCGAGGAAGAGGGGGCTCGTGGCGTCGTTGTGGAGCTCCTCGACCTGGCGGACCCGCTCCTTCGGCTCGAAGGGGATCGAGTTCCGCGTGGAGAAGGCGATGGCGAAGTCGCCGGAGCCGTTGGAGAGGAACGAGCCGGTGCGGGCGAGGCCCAGGAAGGCGCGGTTCGCCAGCCGCTCCAGGTTGCGGTCGGAGAGCGGCGCGTCGGTGGCGAGCACGATCATGCAGGAGCCGTCGCCGCGGTCCCCGGGTTCCTTGCGGACATCGTCCCGAAAGTAAAAGCGTCCCTGCCGCTCGCCGACCGGGACGCCGTCGATGGTCAGCACGCCGCCATAGTTGGTCTGCACCAGCGCGCCGACGGTGTAGCCGCCGAGACTCGCCGGCAGCACCCGCGAGGCGGTGCCGATCCCCCCTTTCCAGCCCAGGGCCATGGTGCCGGTGCCGGCGCCGACGCTCCCCTCCTCCACCGCTCCCGTCTTGGCGGCCATGATGGCGGCGCGGACGTCCGCCGCCGTCACCGGGCGCGCGCGGATGTCGTTGAGGAAACCGTCGTTGGTCTCGCCCACCACGGCGTTGACCGAGCGCACGGCCTCGTTGCCCGGCTGCTCGAGCGTCCAGGCCACCACGGCCTCGAGGGCGGTGCCCACGGCCAGGGTGTTGGTGAGGACGATCGGAGTCTCCAGGTTCCCCAGCTCGCGGACCTGGAGGAATCCCGCGGCCTTGCCAAAGCCGTTGCCCACGGACACCCCGGCCGGCACCTTTTGCTGGAAGAGGTTGCCGCCGTGCGGGAGGATGGCCGTCACCCCGGTGCGCACCGCGTCGCCGCGCACCAGTGTGCGGTGGCCGACGCGGACGCCGGCCACGTCGGTGATGGCGTTGAGCGGGCCGGGCTGGAAGATACCGGGAGAGATCCCCAAGTCACGGAGGCGCGGCCGGGGAGCCGTGCTATCGGCGGCGGCGAGGACGGCCGCCGCCAGGACCGCGGCGGCGAGGGCCGGCCGGCCTAGACGAAGTCCCCGATCCACAGCACGTGGGCTCCCAGGGGTCCGCCCTTCAAGGCGTCGTGGAACCGGCGGTCGGCGGTCACCACCGGACAGCTCGCCTGCACCGCCAGCGCGAGGTAGAGGGAGTCCTCCAGGGTGCAGCCGCTCTCCAGGGCGAGGGCCAGGGCGTCGGTGACGAGCTCGGTGGTGTGCCGCAGCTCGATGGGGACCTTGCGCAACTCGGCCACGATCTGCCCGGCCGTGGCCGGGTCGATCTCTCCCCGCAGCCCGCGCTGCCAGAGCACCGAGGCGACTTCCAGATAGAGGTGGTCCGGGGCAAGGAGGGCGCCGGAGTCGGCGAGCACGGCCTCGGCCTTGTCGGAGTAGGGCTCCGGCAGATACCACTTGACGGCAACGCTGGCATCGATCACGAACTGCCGCATTCAGCGCTCCCGGGCCGCGCGGATCAGCTCGGCGCTGTCGGAGAAGGTCTGTCCGGCGAGGCTTTCGCGCAGGCCGCGGGCCGCACGGAGGGCACGGCCACGGGAGAGCCCCAGCGCCGCCTCGAGGAGGGCACGCGCCTCCGCTTCTACGGTGCGCCCCTTGGGCTCGGCGCGCCGGCGCAGCTCCTCGACGGTTTCCGGGGTGACATCCTGGAGAATCAACTTCAGCATGGGGCGAAGCATACGCCAGGGAGGCGCCGCGCGCACCGGTGCGCGTGGCGCCTCCCCGGCCTCCGGTCAGCCCTCGTTACGGGTCGCCCCGGTCGTGCCCGCCAGCTCCAGCTGCCCGTGCTCGCCCGGGCCCGGCTCGTACCGCTTGCCGGTGGTCACGGCCTTCACGAAGCCGGCGAGCTGCACCATCTTGCTGGACGGCGAATCCCAGTACTCGGCCTTCTCCACCCGGATGCGGAGCAGGGCCAGGTCGGGATCGTCGAGCCCCTTGGGGAACCAGGCCTTGAGGATCGGGTTCCACAGCTCCTCGGCCTTCGCCCGGTCGTGGACCACCTGCGCCGTCCCCGAGACGGAGACGTACTGCTGGTCGTCCGGATTGGCATAGGAGACATTCACGTGCTGCTCGCGCTGGACCTCCCGCACCTTGGGGGAGCCGGCGCCGGTGAAGAACCAGAGCTCGCCGTCGAGCTCCATCTCCTGGGTCGCCATGGGCCGGCTGCGCAGGGAGCCGTCCTCGTCCACGGTGGTGAGCATGGCGACCCGGACATCTTTGATCAGGTCGCGCAGCTTCTCGATATCGTTCTGTCCATCACGCTGGGCCATGGTCCAACCTCCTCTCTCTCCTCGGCCAAGCCGGAATCAAGCTTCGTCTTCCTCGTCGAGATCGTCGTCGTCCTCGTCGTCGTCGAAGTCATCATCGTCGTCGTCGAGATCGTCGTCATCCTCGAGGTCGTCGTCCTCCTCGTCCGCCGCGAGCACGCTGGCGCGATCCGCCACCGGAAGCTCCTGGGGACCGTCCGGCCGGGTCCCCTCGGGCCCGCCCTCGCGCCCGAAGGCTCCCGCGACCGGGGCGGAGCTGGGGGCCGGGTCATATTCGTTGCGGTAGCCGTCCCGCTTCTGGGAGTCGGTCACGACCCCCTGCTTGCCGCTCTGCTGGTAGCTCATGGCACCTCCTCGATGTGGGTTCTGCGTGGTGGGCCGAGACACGTCCACCCCACGCCGGGGAGGACGGCCGGAGGCCGCCACCCCGGGACAGGAGCAATCAGCGTGCCGCCCGGAGCTACTGGGAGGGCAGCGCCTGAGTATCGGCCCGGCTGGCGAGGGTACCCGCGGGATTCGTGTAGGTCTTGGACCGCCCCGTGACGGTGTCGGTGACGGTGACGGTGTAGCGGACATCGGACAGGGCGCCGTAGAAGACCCAGAAATGGCCGTTGAGGGCGCGGCCGTCGAGCACCTTGACCACCAGCTCGACGTTGGCGGGGTCGAAGAACCAGAAATAGCCGGTGTCCGAGGTGAGGGGCACCGCCTGGCCGCTGCCGCTGCTCCCCTGTGCCTCCCAGGTCACCTGGACACGGAAGCGGCTGGCGTTGAGGCAGAGCTGGGTGGCGCCTGCCGCGCAGGCGTTGTCGAGCGCCGTCACCACGGGCTCCGGCGCCGCCACCACGTCCTCCTCCCAGAGGGAGGCGGTGGCCGCATCCGCGGCCGCCCCGCCAGCCGGAAATGCCGAGGTGTCGGCGCGGCTGGCGAGCTGGCCCTGGGGGTTGTTGTAGGTCTTCACCCGGCCGGTGGCGGTGTCGGTGACGGTCAGCGTGTACTGGACGTCCGAGAGGGCGCCGTAGAACACCCAGAAGTGGCCGTTGAGCGCGCGGCCGTCGAGCACCTTGACCACCAGCTCGACGTTGGCGGAGTTGAAGAACCAGAAGTAGCCGGTATCGCCCGTGAGGCGGACGGCCTGCCCCGAGCCGGTCTCCCCCTGGCGGGTGCGCCAGGAGACCTCGAGCCGGAAGCGGTCGTTGCGTAGGCAGAGCCGGGACCCCGTGGTGCACGACGACGCCCCCACGGTGGTCTGGTCGACGGTCACGCCGTCCACCGCCAGGGTGTAGGTGCCCGGGGCGACCTCCATGACGCCGCTCCGGCCGGACAGCGCCTGGCCGTTGAGCGTGGCCGACCGGCCGCCGGTCCAGGCGTAGGCGAGGAAGGCGTTGCCCGGCGAGGACGGCGCCCCCACCGGCACGCCGGGCGGCACCGCCACCAGATCGCCCACCCGCGGCGCGGCGTTGAGCTGCTGGTTGGCCACCAGGCTCTTGTCGGTCGACGGGCGGCCCGGCCGCGACACGACCAGGGCGTTGAGCTGCGCCACGCTGCTCCCCTGCCGGCCCGGGTCGGTGAGGGTGTTCACGTAGACCGGCCGGCTCGAGAAGAACTGGTTGCCGTCGTAGCGCACGTCGTTGATCGGACCCGACTGGGGGTCGATGTCGAACACCGGGACGCCGGCGTTGTCGCTGAACAGGGTGTTGGAGACCACTCCGGCGACGTTGCGCGCCCGGGCGGGGTTCGCCGGGGCGAGCAGGGGGATCGAGTAGAGGGCGGCCCCCAGCGACTGGTTGGTCCCCTCGTTGACGCCGGGGCTCACCTCGTTGGCGAGGAAGCGGCTGGCGGTCAACTCGAGCGTGGAGCCTCCCAGATCCACGGCGCCCGCCCGGGCCTCGCCGGTGTTGCGGGCAAAGGTGGTGCGGGCGATCCGGGAGTGGGAGTCGCGGGAGACGGACATGCCGCCGCCGCCGGCGTTGGTCCCCCGGGCGTCGGAGTGGAGGACCATGGAGTCCTCCAGGGTCAGATCGGTGAGGTCGGCCTGGATGCCGCCGCCGAAGCCCCCCTGGCCGTCGGCGGTCCGCTCGACGTCGCAGTCGAAGAAGACGGTATTGCGCAGCACCACCACGGCACGGTTGTCGGCGAGCCCCCCCGCCGCGGCCACGCCGTTCTCCCCGTACATCCGGCTGGCGTCCCCCCCCGCCAGCAGGCAGCCGCCGACGTGCGCCGCGGTGGTGGTGGCGCCGAAGCGGCCCTGGAACCAGGAGTCGGTCGCCGTCAGGCGCGCCGGCCGCCTATTGATGGTGCCGTTGCCCGTCGAGGCGTCGGCGAACTCGTTCGACGTCATGTTGATGGCGCCGCCCGCTCCCGCACCACCCCCGCCGGCAGCCGTCAAGGACCGGTTGCCCTGGAAGACCGAGCCGCGGACCTCGACGATGGCGCGGTAGCCGCTCACCGCGCCGCCGTGCAGGGCCTCGTTGCCAACAAAGCGCGAGCCCTCGAGGGTCATCGTCGTCTGGTCCTCGGCGTGCACCGCGCCGCCGGTGGTGGGTCCGGGAGGGTTGCAGCAGCCATGAGGCTCGGCGCGGTTGTCGAGGAAGGTCGAGCGGGTCACCCGCACGTCCGCCCTGGGGGTGGACACCGGGTCCGCCCAGACGCCGATGGCGTACAGGGCGCCGCCCACCCAGCCCGCCTCGTTGCCCTCGAAGTGGCTGTCGGCGACGCGCACGGTGGAGTCGAGGATATAGACCGCGCCGCCGGCCGATCCGGGGTCGTGCCCGGCCTGGTTCACCCGGTTGTCGCGGAAGGTGCAGCCCTGGATGACGGCGCTGGCGCGCTCCACTGACAACGCGCCGCCGCGCACCCGCGCCTGGTTCCCCCGGAAGGTGCAGCGGGCGAAGGTGACGTCCGTACCGGTGAAGGCGCGCACCGCCCCGTAGGCCGAGTTGGGAGAGGCGGCGTTGTCCTCGAAGACGCAGTCGCGGAAGACGGCCTCGGCCTGGATCAGGTTGACCGCGGCGCCCCCATCCCCGGCGCCGTTGCGGAAGGTCAGGCCGTCGAAGGTGACGAGCCGGCCGCGGTTGCGGGTGCCGTTCTCAAACCGCAGGATGCGCCGGCTGCGCCCGCCGTCGAGCACCACCTGGGCCCCCTGCGCCGCGCGGATCGTGAACCCCCGGCCCTCGTTGGCGATCAACCAGCCGTTGGCGGGCGAGGGGTAGGTCCCGCCCGCCATCTCGATCACCCCGCCGTCAGCGACCGAGTTGATGGCCGCCTGCAGGTCTCCGCCCGGCGACACCCGGACGAGGCTCTGGGCGGAGGCGGAGGCGGCCATCGCCACGAGGGCGAGGAACGACAGGACGACGAGGCGCTGAGGTCTCATGGGCGATCCTTCCAGATGACTGCGGGGTTGACCGCGCGCACTTTAGCATGAAGTGCGACAGGGCCTCCGCGACGCCGCAGTGAGAACAGGGGAAGGGAGGGGGTTGTTCCCCGTCGCAGGCCTAAGCCGTGCTCCCGGCCATGCGGCCCCGATGGCGGCGTGGTCGTAGGTGGTGACCTCGTAGCGATTGCCCCAGGGATCACAGAAGTAGGCGGAGAAAGCCTTGCCGTGGTCGCGGACACGGGGCGTGGCGCGCTGGCCCTGCTGGTCGTGGAGGGGAAGACCGGGAGCGCGGTCGAGGAAGCGGAGGAAGCCGGGGCCGTCCACCCGGAAGGCGACGCGGACGGCGCCGGCGGAGAGGCTGGCGCCGGGGGGCTCCCCCTGGAAGAGGGCGACCATGGTCACTCCGTCGTCGCTCGAGATCATGAGCGGCCCCTGCGGGTGCTCGGCCCAGTCCTCGTGCCGGGTGAGGATCCGGAGACCCAGTACCTCCTCGTACCAGCGCGCCGCCTCGTGGCGGTCGGGGACGAAGACCTCGACGTGATCGATCTGCTGGACGCGGAAACCGTCTGCCGACATGGAGATCTCCTCCGGGATCAGACCCGGGACCGGCACGGCTCGAACTCCTCGGGCTCGAGCTGCACCGTGATGTGGTCGATGCCGAAGCGGTCGTGGAGGGTGGCGCGGACGCGGGCCAGGAGGGCACGCCCCTCCCTCCCCTCCTCCACCACCAGGTGCGCCGACAGCGACTCCATGCCGCTGGTGATGGTCCAGACGTGGAGGTCGTGCACCGCCACCACTCCGGGAAGCGAGATGATCGCGTCGCGCACCTCGTCGACGTCGATGTGGGCGGGCGCGGCCTCCATCAGGACCTCCACGGCCTCGCGCAGCAGCGCCCAGGCCGAGTAGATCACCAGCAGGCCGATGAGCACCGAGGCCACCGGATCGGCCCAGGCCCAGCCGTAGGCCCAGATGAGGGCGCCGGCGGCGATCGCTTGGACGCTCCCCAGGGCGTCGGTGAGCACGTGCAGCCAGGCGCCGCGGATGTTCAGGCTCTCGTCGCGGCCGCCGCTCAGGATCCAGAGCCCCGCCAGGTTGACCAGCAGGCCGCCGACGGCGATCCCCATCATCACCGGCGCGTCCACCCGGGGAGGGTTGTGGAAGCGCTCCCAGGCCTCGAAGAAGACGTAGACGGAGACGGCGATCAGGGTGGCGCCGTTGACCAGCGCAGCCAGGATCTCGGTGCGGTAGTAGCCCCAGGTGCGCCGGGAGGAGGCCGGCCGGCGAGAGATCCAAAGGGCGAAGAGGGACAGGGCGAGGGCGCCGACGTCGGAGAGCATGTGCCCGGCGTCGGCGAGCAGCGCCAGGGACCCCGTCATCAGACCACCGACGAGCTCCGCCACCATATAGACGGCCGCCAACCCCAGGGTCAGCGACAGCCGGCGGGCGTTCCCCCCGGCGGCGGAGCCGCCATGGTGGTGATGGTGTGAATGGGAGTGCCCGCCGCCCATGCCGCCAAGGCTACCAGGGGCGGCGGGTGAGGGGAAATCCCACCGGCGCGCGTTTCCAGACATGGCCCGGCTCCGGCTGGCGTCCCCCCGCCGGCCGGACTGCCGGTGCCGCTTGTTTCTGGAGTTATCGATCCCGGGCGGGCTCCAACGAGCCCGCCCGTTCTTTTTCGGCTCAGCTCCTGCGGCCGCGGGAGCGGCTGCTCTCGGTCCCCATCTCGCCCGAGGTGGAGCCCGAAGCCGAGCCGGAGGTGGCGCCCGCGGCCGAGCCAGTGCTGGAGCCGGTGGAGCCGGTGCCGGAGCTCCCCGCCGTCATGCCGCCGGTGGACCCGGCGCCCGAGGTGGCGCCGGCGCTGGTCAGCCCCGCCGTGGTCGCGGCCATGGTCTGCCCCTGCTGGGTCTGGCCCTCGCGGCCGTTGCCCCCCTGCTGCTGGACGCGCAGGTGGTTGTGGACGTCCTTCACCCCGGGGAGGGACTCCAGGATGTCCTCCGCCACGCGCTTCTCGTGACGGCTGGTGACGCTCCCCTCGAGGGTCACCTCGCCGTCCTCCACCCGCACCCGCACCCGGCTGGCATCGACGTCGCCGTGCTGGGTCAGCCGCTCGCAGACCTCCTCGTGGATCCGCTCGTCGGAGCGCTTGTACCCCTCGGGGCCGCGGCCGGTGTGCGGACCCTGGCGCTGCCAGGGCTGCTCGTTGCCGGTGCCGAAGCTGCTGAAGCCGCCGAACATGCCGCCGCCACCGCTCCGCTCCATGCCGCCGCCGGACATCCCACCGCCGCCGCCCTGGCTGGAGCCGCCACCATAGCCGCTGTAGGAGCCGGTGCCCTGACCACCACCCTGGCCGCCCTGGCTACGATTGAAGCCGCCCATGGCGCCACCGCCCTGGCGGTCGTAGTCCTGGCCGCCGCCGTAGTAGCCACCCATGGAGCCGCCGCCACGCCCGGACTCGCCGCCGCCGTAGCCGCCGCCGG
>DASPJI010000693.1:0-10775 GCA_035628695.1 Thermoanaerobaculia bacterium
CAACGCGCGGGCCGCCGTCCTCCTGACCGGAGAGCTGGCCCGCCGCCTCCAGGCCCGGGGGCTCGCCTTGGGGAGAGTGGTCAACATCAGCACCGATTCGGCGCGGAGCTTCCCCGGCCAGATCAGCTACGGGGCGAGCAAGGCGGCGCTCGAGGCCTACACCCGCAGCCTCGCCGTGGAGCTCGGACCCCTGGGGATCACCGTCAACTGCATCGCGCCCGGCCCCGTCCAGACCGGCTGGATCGGACCGGAGCTGGAAGCGCAGGTGCTCCCCTCGATCCCCCTGGGCCGGGTCGGCACCCCCGAGGACATCGCCGCCGCCGCCGTCTTCCTCGCCTCCGAGCAGGCGCGCTGGATCACCGGCCAAGTCCTCCAGGTGGCCGGCGGCCACGCCCTCTGAACGCAATGCGCGCCGCCGGAGACTACGACGAGCTGTCGGACTTTCCGACAGGCCGCCGGAATCTCCGGCGAGCCGGCGCAACCTTCGACAGCCCGTTGGAACCTTCCAACGCGCCGCCGGAGACTACGACGAGCCGTCGGACTTTCCGACAGGCCATCGGAATCTCCGGCGAGCCATCGCAACCTTCGACAGCCCGTCGGAACCTTCCAACGCGCCGCCGGAGACTACGACAAGGAATCGGCCCCTTCCCCCGACCGCGGGGAAGGGGCTTATCGCGTGGCCGGGCTACCTCTGCCCGCCGTTGCCGCGGCCGGGGTTGCCGAGGACGGCCTGCATGATCTTGAAGAAGACGTCGGTGTTGTCCATGACGCCGGTGAAGAGGGAGGCGCCGCGCCCGTAGGCCGAGACCGGGATGTCTGAGGCGGTGTGCACCGCCGAGGAGTCGGGGACCTGGCCGGTCACCAGGAAGCCGCCGGCGGTGTCGCGGTTGGTCGGGCCGCCCGGATAGTTGCTGAGCGGCGCCTGGCCGTTGAACGGCTGTTGGCTGTCGCGCAGCGGCTGCGGGTTGGTCATCCAGTCCTCGTTGCGGTCGGCGTTGCCGGCGTAGCCGATGAGCATCCGGCGGTCGACGTTGGTGGTGGCCGGATAGCCGTCCCCGGCGATGGGATAGACCGGGAAGCCGGCCGCCTCGTAGGTGCCCACCACGCCGCTGCGGAGCTGCTGGGCGCCGCCGTTCGCCGACGACCGGCTCTGCAGCTCGCCGTGCGGCACCATCGAGCCGCCGATGATGTTGACGCCGGCGCACTCGTGATCCGCCGTCACCACCAGCAGCGTGTCGGGGTTGCGGCGGGCGAAGTCGAGCCCCTTCTGGATGGCGTGGTCGAGCTCGATGGTGTCGAGGACCCACCGCTCGCTGTCCATGTTGTGCGCCTGCTTGTCGATGGACGCCCCTTCGACCATCAGGACGAAGCCGTCGTCGTCCTGGCTCAGCACCTCCAGCGCCTTCTCCGTCATCTCCTCCAGCATGGGCTGGTCGGGGAAGCCGTAATCGGCGACCACGGCCGAGGCGCCGCGCCGGCCGTTGACCTTGTCCAGGGCGACGTTCATGTTGGAGAGGGCGAAGAGGCCGAGGAGCTTCCGCGGCGTGTTCATGTTGGTGAGCGTGGTGGCGTCCGGAGCGTAGGCGAAGCCGGCCTGCTGGAACTCGGCGATCAGGTCGCGGTTGGGGTCGAGGGCCCCCGGCTCCGCCTTCCACGCCGCCGCCAGGTCGCCGGGGAGCACGTAGTCGCTGGAATTGGCGCGGGCCGAGCCCGCCACGGTGGCGGGGAGGAACCACTTGCGGCCGCCTCCCATGAGCACGGTCAGGCCGGTGAGGTCGCGGTCGTCGAAGTACTGGTCCACGATGCCGGTGCCGGCGCCGCGGCTCTGGGTGTGCGAGGCGAAGGCGCCGGGGGTGGCGTCGAAGACGTCCGAGGTGGTGACGATGCCCAGCGATTTTCCCCGGGTGCGGTGCAGGTACTCGCCGATCAGCTCCACCCGCGGGTTGTCGAAGTTGTCCGTGGTGTCGTCGGGGAAGACGCCGTGCTGGTTGTTGTTGCCCTTGTTCCCCGTGGAGTAGCAGGCGGCGCCCGGCGAGGAGTCGGTGACGATGGAGTTGAGGGAATGGGTCATCACCAGGCCGGTGTAGGGGAAGGTGTCCATGGCCAGGGCGCCGTTGGCCTTGCCCTGCCGCACGCCGCGGAGCATGATGCGCGCCGCCGTGCGGTGGGCGATCCCCATGCCGTCGCCGATGAAGATGACCACGTTCTTGGCGCCGCCGGCGTTGCCGTTGCCGCGGATGCCGGCGATCTCGAAGTTGCCCTGGGCGCTGACCGTGGCGCCGTCGCTCTGGGTCGCGGTCACTCGCAGGAGGTGCACGCCGGGGCGGGCGTTGGAGTAGGCGCGCAGCGTCGCGACGGTGGCGCCGGCCGGGGCGCCGCTGACGGTGGCCGGCCGGAGAGAGACATTGCCGTTCGCCGGCGCGCCGTCGATAGTAAAGGTGGCGCGGGTGATGGTCTGCCCGGCGTCGGGGGCGAGGGTGGCCTGCAGGTCGAAACGCTGGCCGGGCAGGAAGCGCGAGATGATCGGCGGGTTGGGATCGCCGGAGCTGAACAGGTTGCTCGGCGGGGTGAGACGGGTCACCCGCGGCGCCGCCTCGGCGGCGGAGAGGCCTAGACAGAGCGCCGGGATGGCGGCGAGCAGGACCCGCGCGCGCAGAGAGGTCTGGATCAAGGTGTGCCCTCCTTGGGTTCCGTGGAACGAAGCGTTGGATCGGACGGGGTATCGGGACCATCCAGCACCAGCCGGACGGAGGAGACGCGGCCATCGGGCTCTTCGCGGTTGCCGAGCTGGAGGACGCCGGTGACCATGAGCGGCCCGGGCTCGTGCGGCATCGGCCGGCCGCGCCAGGCCGGCGCCTCGACGAGCAGCGTGGCGGCCGGCAGGTCGTCGGCGAGGCCGTACTCGGCCTCATGGAGCTGGACGGGGACCGGGGTCAGGAGGAACGTGCCGGGCGGCGCGGCGTCGCGCCGCACCATGTAGCCCGCGACGCGGACCCGCCGCCCCGCGAGCCCGCGGGCCTTCGCCGAGTACTCGAGCCCGCCGGGGCCGACCGGGGACGCGAAGATCTCGTCGAAACGCAGCTCGGGGACATCCCCGGGCTGGGCCCACCCCCCGGAGGCGCCCAGCGCCGACACCAGGACGAGGGCGAGGAGAAGACAGAGGCTCTTGCTGATGGACATGGAGAACCCTCGGCCGGGAGGAGACCCGGTGATTCGGGCCCTCCGGACGACGGGGGCAGCCTAGAAAACGGGAGTGACGGCGGAGCGTCGGCGGCGCGACCGCTCAGCAAAGGAACATCGGCAATCCCATGACGCCGACGATGGTGGGACGGTAACGCTCGCTGTCGTAGAAGCGCTCGACGTCGACGCGCTTGACCCCCTCGCCCACGATCTCGATCGGCTTGGAGCTGTAGCGCCCGCTCTCGATGCAGACGAGCTGGCCGGCCTTGCGGGCGAGGATCAGGTCGGCGGCGAGGTTGGCGAAGTTGTTGGCCACCAGGCGGTCCAGGGAGTCCGGCGGCCCGGAGCGCATGAGGTAGCCCAGACGCTGATAGATCACCCGGTCGCCGGTGTTCTTCTGCAGCGCCTCCCGCAGGTAGCGCCCGACGCCCCCGAGCTCGCGGTTGCCGACGGCGTCCGCCTCGCCCGACTCGAAAGGCTGGCCGCCGACCGGGAAGGCCCCCTCGGAGACCGCGGCGACCGCGTAGTTGCTGGGGTTGCTCCGCTTGTCGTCCTCCATCATGCGGACCACGGCCTCGGTGTCGAAGGGGACCTCGGCGATCAGCGCGCGGTCCGCGCCCGAGAGGTAGGAGGCGAGCAGGCAGGTTTCCCCCGAGTTGCGGCCGAAGAGCTCCACCACCAGATAGCGCTCGTGGGAGCCCGCCACCGTCCGCAGGTCGTTGATGAAGTTGACCGAACGGGTGACGGCGGTCGAAAAGCCGATGCAGTAGTCGGTGCCGTAGACGTCGTTGTCCATGGTCTTCGGCACGCCGACGACCTTGACCCCCTCCAGGTGGAGGCGGCGGGCGAAGGAGAGGGTGCCGTCACCGCCGATCGCCACCAGGGTGTCGAGGCGGAGGAACTCGAGCACCTCGAGGGCGGCCGAGGTGAGGTCGAGCCGCCCGTCGTCGCGCTTCGGGAAGGCCTTGCCGCGCAGGTGCCCGGGGACGCCGTCCGGCTTGGTGAGCGCCGGGTTGATGCGCGAGCTGTGGAGGATCGTGCCGCCGCTGCGGTCGATGACGCGGGTGCTGATGCGGTTGAGCGGCACGATCCAGTCGTCGTTGTCGGCGTCGGTGTAGGGGACGATGTGGAGCAGGGCCGCCCAGCCTCGGCGCAGCCCCACCACCTCGTACCCCTCCCCCTCCATCCGCGACACGAACCCCTTGATCGCCGCGTTCAACCCCGGCACGTCGCCGCCGCCGGTGAGGATGCCGACCCGCTTCGCCATGCCCGGCCTACCCCACCTCCACCAGCCGGTCGAGCAGGTCCACCACGCGCTGCGAGTAGCCCCACTCGTTGTCGTACCAGGCCACCACCTTGGCGTAGCCGTCGCCGGCCGCCTTGGTGGAGAGGGCGTCGAAGATCGACGAGTGCGGGTTGCCGATGATATCCGACGAGACCAGCGGCACCTCGCTGTACTCGACGATGTCCTTGAGCGGCCCCTCGGCCGCCTCGCGCACCGCGGCGTTGACCTCCTCGGCCGACGGGTTCGCCCGCAGCTTGCAGACCAGGTCGACGATCGAGCCGTCCGGCACCGGCACGCGCATCGCCATGCCGTCGAGCTTGCCCTTGAGCTGCGGCAGCACCTTGCCCACCGCCCGCGCCGCGCCCGTCGTCGTCGGGATGATGTTCTCCGCCGCCGCCCGGCTGCGCCGGAAGTCCTTGTGCGGGACGTCCGCCAGCCGCTGGTCGTTGGTGTAGGCGTGCACCGTGGTGATGAACCCCTCGTCGATGCCGAAGCGGTCGTCGAGGATCTTGGCGATCGGCGCCAGGCAGTTGGTGGTGCAGGAGGCGTTCGACACCAGCTTGTGCTCGGGCTTGAGCATGTCGTCGTTGACCCCCATCACGATGGTGGCGTCGATCTCGTCCTTGGCCGGCACGGTCAGGATCACCTTCTTCGCACCCGCCTGGAGGTGCTTGGCCAGCGCCTCCTTCTTGGTGTGCACGCCGGTCGACTCGATGACCACGTCCACCCCCAGGTCCCCCCAGGGGATCTTCGTCGGGTCGCGCTCCGCGGTCATGACGATCTTCCTGCCGTCGACGTAGAGGTGGTCGGCGTCGGTCGTCACCTCCTTGGGGAACTCCCGCATCAGCGTGTCGTACTTGAGGAGGTAGGCGAGCTGCTCGTTCTCGTACAGGTCGTTGATCGCCACGACCTCGACGTCGGAGCGGTCGGAGAGGATCCGGAAGACGCTGCGGCCGATGCGGCCGAAGCCGTTGATTCCCACTTTGGTCGCCATTTACTTCACCTCCCGGGCGCCGGCCTTCTGATCGATCTCTTCGAAGCGCCGGAGCAGGTCCACGACTCGGTGCGCGTAGCCCCAGCCGTTGTTGAACCAGCAGAGGGTCTTCGACACCTTCTCTCCCAGCACCATGGTGGCCAGGCTGTCGAAGATCCCCGAGCTCTTGTCATGCAGGATGTCGGACGAGACGATGGGGTCGTCCTCGTACTCGAGGATCCCCCGCCAGCGCTGCGACGCCGCCGCCGTGCGGACCACCTCGTTGACCGACTCGGCGGTGATCGGCCTGTCGTGCCAGCAGACCAGGTCCGCCACCGAGCCGTTGGCCACCGGCACGTTGACCGCGTGGCCGGTGAGCTTGCCCTTGAGCTCCGGCAGCAGCTCCATGACCACCTCGGCCGAGTTGGTCTCCTGCGGGATGATGTTCTCCGCCGCCGCCCGGCCGCTGCGCGGGTCCTCGGCCGGCACGTCCGCCAGCCGCTGCTGGTTGGTGTAGGCGTGGACGGTGGTCAGGAACCCCCGGTGGATGCCGAAGGCGTCGTGCAGGATGTGGAGCACCGGCGCCGCCGCGTGCGCGGTGTTCGAGGCGTTGGAGACGATCCGGTGCTCGGGCCGGAGGTCGCCGTCGTTGACCCCCATGACCACGGTGATGTCCGGCGGCTCGGTGGTGCGGGTGCAGACGATGACCCGCTTCGCCCCCATCTCGAGGTGCTTCTCCAGCTCCGCCCGGGTGCGGAAGCGCGCCGTCGCCTCGATCACCGTGTCCACCCCGAGGTCCCCCCAGGGGATGTTGCCCGGCGTCTCGTCGGCCAGCATCTTGATCTGGCGCCCGGCGGCGTAGAGGTGGCCGTCGCGCACGCTCACCTCGTCCGGGAACTTGCCCAGGATCGTGTCGAAACGCAACAGGTAGGCCAGGGCGGCGTGATCGGCCACGTCGCTGATCGCCTGGATCCGGATGTCGTCACTGTTGTAAAGGATGCGGAAGATGTTCCTCCCGATCCGCCCCAACCCCATGAGCCCGATGTTACTGGGCATCAGCAGCCTCCTTCCCGGCCCCTCGCCGGCCGTCGCAATATTCGCGGGCCCTCCCCGACCGCGGCGGCCCAGGTCAGACCGTAACACGTTCCGTGCCACGGAGGGGCCGCGGCCGGCCGCCACGGGGCGGTCACCCGTCATTGACAGGGGTGTCACCCGATCCCTACAATCGGCCATCCTGACAGGGGCCGTGTATCTGAACCCTGGGGGGAGGTCCAATGAGGTCTCGCGTGCCCAGTCCGGGCGGAGTCATCTCCCGAGCGGCGCAGCGGGCCTGCTCCGTTTCAACCCTCGTAACCTGCCTGATCCTGGGAGCGTGTGGCGGTGCGGTGCAGGATCCCCAGGCGCCGCCCATGGCCGGCGATCCGGCCGCCACGCCTGAGACAACCGGCAGCCCGGCGGCGGCCCGCGTCTCCGTCACGCCGCACGAGCGGTGGGACGACGCCATCCTCTACTTCGTCATCCTCGACCGCTTCGCCGACGGCGACCCGCGCAACAACGCCAACGTCGACCGCCGCGCCAAGGGCACCTTCCACGGCGGCGACCTCGCCGGCCTCACCCAGCAGCTCGACGAGATCGCCGACCTGGGCGCCACCGCGATCTGGATCACGCCGGTGGTCGACAACATGGACGGCTTCGTCACCGGCGCCGGCTTCCCCGACTGGGCCTACCACGGCTACTGGGCCGACGACTTCACCAGGGTCGACCCCCGCTTCGGCACCGAGGCGGAGCTGAAGCGGCTGGTGGACGAGGCGCACGCCCGGGGGATCGAGGTGCTCCTCGACGTGGTCTACAACCACGCCGGCTACGAGTCCGCCTATCTGAAGAACCCCGCCACCCGGAGCTGGCTGCGCATCGAGTCGCAGGGCTCCTGCGGCAAGGACGACATCACGACCTGCGTCTCCGGCCTGCCCGATTTCCGGACCGAGGAGCCGCAGGTCGCCGACCATCTGCTGGAGGCCCATATCTCCATGGCCGAGCGGGTGGGGCTCGACGGTTTCCGGCTGGACACGGTCAAGCACGTGACGCACGGGTTCTGGCAGGAGCACCGGCGCCGGGTGAACCAGCGCCTGGGAGAGGATTTCTTCCTGATCGGCGAGGTCTGGGGGGGCGACGCGAAATCGCTCGACCCCTGGTTCGCCGGCGACGAGATGGACGCCGGCTTCGACTTCTCCTTCCAGGGCAACGTCATCTCGTTCCTCCAGGGGCGCGGCCGGACCGTGGCCTTCGACCGCTACCTGCTGTCGCGCGACAAGGTGCGGGAGGGGTACCTCCTCTCCCCCTACCTCTCGTCGCACGACGTGCCCGGCGCGCTGATGCAGCTCGAGGGCAACACGGAGCTCTTCCGGCTGGCGGCGCTCCTCCAGCTCACCGCCTCGGGCCTGCCGACCATCTACTACGGCGAGGAGGTGGCGCGGCCCGGCGGCGACTGGCCGGACAACCGCAGCGACATGCCGTGGGGGGACCGCAAGGTCCTGCCGGGCGCGGGGCTCCCCCGCGACGAGAAGCTGCGCGCCGACTACAAGAAGCTGATCGCCATCCGGCGCGCCCACAAGGCGCTCTCCCGCGGCGACCACCAGAGCGTCTCCTCCGAGGGGGATCTGCTGGTCTTCGCCCGCCTCTATACCGGAGAAGGGGCCGAATCCGGGGACGCCGTGGTGGTGGCGGTCAACCGCGGCGCGGTGCCGGCCACGGCGAGCTTCGACGCTCCCGCGGAGTGGGGGGACGGGCCGGTGCGCGACCTGTGGAACGGGAGCGACGTCACCCGCACCGGGGGCAAGATCGAGATCACCGTGGCGCCCCGCGAGGCGCGGATCCTCGCCGTGCAGCGCTAAGGAGCGGCGATAAGGAGCGCGAATGGCAGACGTCAGGCTCATCGACATCAAGAAGAGCTACGGCCCGGTCAACGTCATCGAGAAGCTGAACCTCGAGATCCGGGACGAGGAGTTCATGGTCCTGGTCGGGCCGTCCGGCTGCGGCAAGTCCACGGCGCTGCGCATGATCGCCGGCCTCGAGGAGATCACCGGCGGCACCATCCGGATCGGCGAGCGGGTGGTCAACGACGTGCCGCCGAAGGACCGCGACATCGCCATGGTCTTCCAGAGCTACGCGCTCTATCCCCACATGACCGTGCGCGAGAACCTGGAGTTCGGCCTGAAGATCCGCAAGACGCCGCGCGAGGAGATGAACCGGCGAGTGGACGAGGCGGCGCAGATCCTCGGCATCACCGAGTACCTGGACCGCAAGCCGAAGCAGCTCTCCGGCGGCCAGCGCCAGCGCGTCGCCGTCGGCCGCGCCATCGTCCGCAAGCCCGCCGTCTTCCTGTTCGACGAGCCGCTGTCGAACCTCGACGCCAAGCTGCGCGTCCAGATGCGGGCCGAGATCTCGAAGCTCCAGAAGACCCTGAAGACCACCACCGTCTACGTCACCCACGACCAGATCGAGGCGATGACCATGGGGCATCGGATCGCGGTCATGCGCGCCGGCAAGCTGCAGCAGGTGGGCACGCCGCTGGAGGTCTACGAGCAGCCGGCCAACCTGTTCGTGGCGGGCTTCATCGGCACGCCCCCGATGAACTTCATCCCCGCCACGCTGACCGACAGCGGGTCCACCGTCACCGCCTCCGGCTTCAAGATGCCGGTGCCCGCGGCGCTGCGCGGCGCCATCGCCGGCCGCGACGGGCTGAAGGTGGTGGCCGGCCTGCGCCCCGAGAACATCCGCGAGCGCGAGCGGGAGGGGGGCGGCCCGACGGTGCGGCTGCGCGCCCGGGTGGAGTTCGTCGAGCCGCTGGGCCACGAGGTGATCGTCCACGGCCGCGTCGGCGACGACCTGCTGGTGGCCAAGGCCGATCCGCACCACGCGCCGGAGATGGGGTCGGAGATCGACCTCGTTGCCGAGGTGGAGGCGCTGCACCTCTTCGATGCCGCCACGGAGCAGCGGCTCGGGGCCTGAAACCGATCGTCAAAGGAGAACAGCCATGATCAGAACTTTCCGCGGCATCCTCTGCCCGCTCTTCCTGCTCCTCGCGTTTCCAGTCCTCGCTGCAGCCCAGAAGGAGATCGTCGTCTGGCACGGCTACCGCGGCGGCGAGAAGACGGCTTTCGAAAAGGTGGTCGATCAGTTCAACAAGTCCGGCAAGGGGGTCAAGGTGACGACCCTCGCCGTCCCCTACGACGCCTTCGCCGACAAGATCACGGCGGCGGTGCCGCGCGGCAAAGGGCCGGACGTCTTCATCTTTGCCCAGGACCGCCTCGGCGGCTGGGTCGCCGCCGGCAACACGGTCGAGCCGCTCGATTTCTTCCTCGACGCCAAGATCAAGGACCGCTACCTCAAGGCGACGCTGGACGCGATGACCTATCAGGGCAACGTCTACGGCCTGCCGCTCAACTTCAAGGCGCTCACCCTGATCTACAACAAGAAGCTGGTGCAGACGCCGCCCAAGACCACAGGGCAGCTCGTGGCGCAGGCGAAAAAACTGACCGATCCCAAGACCGGCCGCTTCGGCCTCGCCTACTGGTACTCCAACTTCTATTACCACTCGCCGCTGATGAACGGTTTCGGCGGCGGCGTCTTCCAGGGCCGCAAGCCGACGCTCAACTCGCCGGCCAACGTCAAGTCGCTCGACTATCTCAGCGGCTGGATGAAGCAGGGTTTCATGCCCGAGGAGCCGTCGACCGCGCTCGTCACCTCGCTCTTCAATCAGGGCAAGGCGGCCATGGTGTTCAGCGGCCCCTGGTTCCTCGGCGAGGTCGCCAAGGGGATCGACGTCGGGCTCGCGCCGCTGCCCACCATCGACGAGGCCGGCGGCAAGCCGATGCGCCCATGGATGACCGTCGAGGGGGTCTACATCGCTGCGCCGTCGAAGAACAAGGACGCCGCCTTCGAGTTCCTCAAGTTCGTGACCGACGTGCCCGCGGCCAAGGTCCTGGCCCTCGAAGGGCGCCAGACGCCGGCCAACAAGGCGGTCTACGCGGACAAGCAGGTCGCCGCCGACCCCGTCCTCAAGGCGTTCCGGACGCAGGTGAACAACGCGGTGCCGATGCCCAACCTCCCCGAGATGACCATGGTCTGGACGCCCGCGACCACTGCCATGGACACCACGGTCCGCAAGGCGGCGACGCCGAAGCAGGCGCTGGACGTCGCCCAGAAGGAAGTGGTGGAGCTGATCTCGAAGCTCAAGGGATGACCCCATGACCGCCGACCCGCAGCCCCCCACCCCGCCGTCGCACCGGCGCCGCTTCCTGATCGGCGTCGTGGTGGCCGCGCTCCTCGCCGCCGGCC
>DASPJI010000694.1:0-4655 GCA_035628695.1 Thermoanaerobaculia bacterium
TACATCAGGGTCCACGGGTCGGCCTAAGGGCGTCGGGGTGAGCCATGGGGCGGCGGTGGCGCACTGCCTGACTTGGGCGCACGCGTACGGCATGACCGCCGAGGATCGGGTGCTGCAGTTCGCCTCCGCGAGCTTCGACGCGTCGGTCGAGCAGATCTTCGCGGCCCTCCTCTCGGGCGCGACGCTGGTGATGCGGGGGCCGGAGCTGTGGGGCACGCGGGAGCTGCCGCGGCGCATCACCGAGCTGGGCCTCACCCTTGCCGACCTCCCCACGGCGTTCTGGAACCGTTGGGTCCGTGACCTGGAGGATGTCGAGGACGTCCCTGGGCGGCTCCGCCTGGTGGGGATCGGCGGCGAGGAGCTGCTGGCGGAGAGCGCCCGCCTCTGGAACCGGTCTCCGCTGGCGCGGGTGCGGCTCCTCAACAGCTACGGCCCGACCGAGGCGGTGGTCTCCGCGACCCTTTACGAGGTCCCGCCGGGAGACGGCGAGTCAGGGCCGGTGCCCATCGGCCGGCCGCTGCCGGGCCGCGTCGCCCGGGTGCTGGACCGTTCCGGCCAGCCACAGCCGATGGGCATCCCTGGCGAGCTGTGCGTGGGCGGCCCCCTGGCGCGGGGCTACCTGGGCCGGCCGGACCTCACGGCCGCGGCGTTCGTCCCCGATCTCTACGCGGAGACACCCGGCGCGCGTCTCTACCGCACGGGGGACCTGGTGCGGCGCCGGCCCGACGGCCAGATCGAGTTCCTGGGGCGGACTGACGACCAGGTGAAGGTGCGCGGGTTCCGCATCGAGCCCGGGGAGATCGAGGCGGCGCTGGCGGAGCACCCCGAGGTCCGCGAAGCCGCCGTGCTGGCGGTGCCGGGACCGGGTGGGGAGCGGCGGCTGGTCGGGTTCGTGGCGCCTGAAAGGCCCGCGGACCTCACCGTCTTCCTGCGCCAGCGCCTGCCCGACTACATGGTCCCGGCCGCCTGGGCCATGCTCCCATCCCTCCCGATCAACGCCAGCGGCAAGGTGGACCGGGCGGCGCTTCGCCGCCTGGCGGTGGAGGTGGAGGCCGGTGCGGAGGAGGGGGGCGCTTCCCCCCGCACTCCCGAGGAGGAGTTGCTGGCCGGGATCTTCGCCGAGCTGCTGGGACGGGAGCGGGTGGGGGCCCACGACGACTTCTTCGCGCTCGGCGGTCACTCCCTGCTGGCTACGCGGTTGGTCTCCCGGATCTCGCGCGTCTTCGGCGTCGACCTGCCGGTGAGCGCGGTCTTCCAGGAGCCCACGGTCGTCCGCTTGGCGGCCCGGATCGCCGCCGGCCGGGCGGAGACGGCGCCGCCGATCCGGCCGGTGCCCCGGAGGCCCGGCGAGCCGCTGCCGCTCTCCTTTGCCCAGCGCCGGCTCTGGTTCCTGGACCAGCTCGAGCCGGGGAGCGCGATCTACAACGTCCCGGGTTCGGTCTGCCTCGTGGGCCTCCTGGACGTGCCGGCCCTGGTGGTGGCGGTGGCTGAGATCGCGCGGCGTCACGAGATCCTCCGCACCGTGTTCCCTGTCCAGGCGGGTGAGCCGGCGCAGATCGTCCAGCCTGTGGTTCCAGCCCTGCCGGTGATCGACTTGGCCGGCCTCCCTGAGGCGGCCCGGAAGGCCGAGGCGGAGCGGCGGGTGCGGCAGGAAGCCGCTCGGCCCTTCGACCTGGCGCGGGGGCCGGTCTGCCGGGTCGCGCTCGTCCGGATCGCCACGGAGGAGCACCTCCTTCTGGTCACCCTCCACCACATCGCCTCGGACGGCTGGTCCCTGGGCCTCTTCCTGGACGAGCTGACTGCCCTCTACGGGGGAGCGGCGCTGCCGGCGCTGCCGGTCCAGTACGCCGATTACGCGGTCTGGCAGGCGGAGCGGCTGCGCGGCGAGGGGCTGGAGCGCCAGCTCTCCTGGTGGCGCGATCGGCTCGCGGGCCTGCCGGTGCTGGAGCTGCCCGCGGACCACCCGCGGCCGTCCACGCGGGACCCGCGGGGCGCCTCCCGCTCGCTGGAGCTGCCGGCTGAGCTGGGGGAGGCGGTGGCGCGCCTCGCCCGGAGCCGGGGCGTCACGTTGTTCATGGCTCTGCTCGGCGCCTTCCAGGCCCTGCTCGCCCGTTACACCGGCGAGGGGGTGATCCCCGTCGGCTCGCCGGTCGCCCACCGCGACCGGCCGGAGATCGAGCCCCTCATCGGACTCTTCGTCAACACGCTGGTGCTGACGGCGCGGGTGGACGACGACCCGTCCGTGGCGGAGCTGCTGGCGCGGGTGCGGGAGGCCTCCCTCGGCGCCTACGCCCACCAGGAGATCCCCTTCGAGCGTCTGGTCGAGGAGCTGGCGCCGAGCCGTGACCTGTCCCGGAACCCGCTCTTCCAGGTGATGTTCGTGCTGGAGGAGCCGCTTCCCGCGCGTCAAGCCGGCGGCCTGCTGCTGGAGCCGGTGCGCAGCGACAGCGGCGCGGCGAAGTTCGATCTTCTCCTCTCCGTGACGCCCGAGCCTGGGGGCGGCCTCCGGGTGGCCACGGAGCACGCCGCCGCCCTCTTCGAAGCGCCGACCATGGACCGCCTGCTGGGCCACTGGGCGGCGCTGCTCGCCGGGGCCGCGGCCGATCCTGGCCGCCGGCTGTCGGAGCTGCCGCTCCTCGGCGCGGCGGAGCGGGCGCAGATCCTGACGGAGTGGAACGACAGCGGGCGGACCTGGCCGGAAGGGCTCCGTCTCCACGATCTGGTGCGCGCCCAGGCGGAGCGCACCCCCGAGGCCGAGGCGGTGGTGGGAGAGGCGGAGCGGATCACCTACCGGGAGCTGACGGTGCGTTCCAGCCGCATCGCCCGGCTCTTGCGCAGACTGGGCGTCGGGCCCGAGCGGCGGGTGGGGATCTGCCTGCGGCGCACGCCGGACATGATCGCGGTGATCCTCGGGGTGCTGGAGGCTGGCGGCGCCTATGTGCCGCTGGACCCGGCCTATCCCGTGGAACGGATCGAGCTGATGTACCGCGACTCGGGGGCAGGGGTGCTGCTGACCGAGACGGCGGTGGCGGACCGGGTGGGTTTTGGGGCGGGGATAGTGCTGCTGGATTCCGTCGATTTTTCTGTAGGGGAGGGGGTAAGCCCCTCCCCTACACTGGATTCAGAAGATTCAGACCCGCGCAACCTGGCCTACGTCATCTATACATCGGGCTCGACGGGGCGGCCGAAGGGGGTTCCCATCGAGCACCGGAGCGCGGTCAGCCTGGTGCTGTGGGCGCTGGAGCTGTTCCCGCGGGAAGACCTCGCGGGGGTGCTGGCGGCGACGTCCATCGCTTTCGACCTGTCGGTCTTCGAGATCTTCGTGCCGCTGTCCGCCGGCGGCAAGGTGATCCTGGCGGGGAACGTCCTGGAGCTGCCACAGCTCGCGGCCATCCACGAGGTGACGCTGGTCAACGGCGTTCCTTCGCCGGTGGCCGAGCTGGTGCGGGGACGCCTCCCCGTGGGCCTCCGCACGGTGAACCTGGCAGGCGAGGCGCTCCCGGCGGATCTGGCCGAGAGGCTCTATGCCCATCCGCAGATCCAGCGGGTCTACAATCTTTACGGCCCTACCGAGGACACCACCTACTCCACCGGGTCGCTGGTACCCCGGGGCCCCCGCGGGACAACGGTGCCCGCCATCGGCCGGCCGCTCTTCAACAGCCGCGCCTACGTGCTGGGACGGCACGGCGAGCCGGTGCCCATCGGTGTCGTCGGCGAGCTGTACCTCGGCGGCGACGGTCTGGCCAGGGGGTATCTCGACCGGTCGGAGCTGACGGCGGAGCGGTTCGTACCCGATTCCTTCGGAGACGGTGACCGCCTATACCGGACCGGTGACCGGGCGCGGCTCCGGCCGGACGGCGAGATCGAGTACCTGGGGAGGGCCGACTTCCAAGTCAAGATCAGCGGCATCCGCATCGAGTTGGGGGAGATCGAGTCAACGCTAGCCGGGCACCCGGCGGTGCGGGGAGCCGTGGTGGTGGCGCGCGCCGATGGGCCGGGCGGCGGGCCGCGGCTGGTGGCCTATGTGGTGGGGGAGGCGGGCCACGACGAGTTGGCGGCGTGGCTGCGGGAACGGCTGCCGGCGGCGATGGTGCCGTCCGCCTGGGTGGAGATGCCGGCGTTGCCGCTCACCCCCAACGGCAAGGTGGACCGCAAGCGGCTGCCGGCGCCGGACTGGGGCGGTCGCACGGGCGAGACGGCGGCGCCGCGCACCCCGGCCGAGGAGAAAGTGGCCGCGGCCTTCCGGGAGGCGCTGGGAGTGGAGCGGGTCGGGGCGTTCGACTCCTTCTTTGAGCTGGGCGGCCACTCGCTGCTGGCGGTGCGCGCTGCCTTCCGGCTCGCCGAGGCGTTCGGCGTCGAGGTGCCGGTCTCCACCCTTTTCCAGGCTCCGATGGTGGCGGCGCTCGCCGAGAAGCTGACCGGGGTGCCGGCGCGTCCGGACGAGAGGGTCCGCGCCGAGGGACCGGGACCGTTCCCGCTGTCCCTGGCCCAGCGGCGCCTCTGGTTCCTGAACCAACTGGAGCCGGGCGATTCCGCCTACCACCTATGGGTGCCGGTCCGCCTGGGGGGTGAACTGGCGGTGGAGCCCTTGCGGAGGAGCCTCGCCGAGATCGTCCGCCGTCACGAGCCGCTGCGCACGGTCTACGGCGAAGTGG
>DASPJI010000695.1:0-6089 GCA_035628695.1 Thermoanaerobaculia bacterium
CTCTTCCGCAAGGCGACGCGGGTGGAGATCGAGTCCGACCCGCCCATGGCCTGGAACGTCGACGGCGAGGTCATCGGCGAGGGCCCGGCGCGCTTCGAGGTGCTGCCGCGGGCACTGGAGGTGGTGGTGGGGCCCGACGAAGAGGAACCGCGGAAAGAACCCGGATAGAAGAGAGGGGAGGCGAGACCCCGGCCTGCTCCCGTCCCCCTTGGAAATGGGGAGCGGGCAGGCCACGGGCGCCCGGACACGGCGCGCGGGGAGAGGCCTCCCTGCCGCCTGCGGCGCGAGGACGCCGGCGAGCGACGGGGAGGCCTAGTCCATCTGCTTCCTCAGCACGGTCGGGATGTCGTAGTCGTCGACGTTCGACCAGTTGGGCCCGTAACCGTTGGGGTCCTCGCCGCGGACGTGGGCGATCGCCTTGCGATAGAACGGGAGCTCCATCGGCTTCTCGGGCTCCTCGCGCTCGATGGCCGTGGCCGCGGCGAGGCTCGGAGCGACCGCCACCGGACGGTTGATCGACAGCGGCGGCGCCGACATGCGCGGCCGTTCGGAGACGCTGTGGTCGAAGCCGGTGGCGATGACCGTCACCTTCATCGCCTCCTCGAGCGTGGCGTCGATCACCATGCCGGAGATGATGTTGGCGTCCGGGTCGACGGCGTCGGCGATGATGCGCGCCGCCTCGGCGACCTCGTGCAGCGTCAGGTCGTAGCCGCCGGAGATATTGATCAGCACCCCCTTGGCGCCCTGGATGGAGGTCTCCTCCAGGAGCGGCGACGAGATCGCCCGTTGCGCCGCCTCGAGCGCCCGGTGCTCGCCCTTGGCGAGGCCGGTGCCCATGAGCGCCATGCCCATGCCGGTCATGATGGTGCGCACGTCGGCGAAGTCGACGTTGACCTCGCCCGGGATGGTGATCAGGTCGCTGATGCCCTGCACCGCCTGGCGCAGCACGTCATCGGCGATGCGGAACGCCTCGGACAGCGGCGTGCCGCGCTCGACGAAGTTGAGCAGGCGCTCGTTGGGAATGGTGATCAGCGTGTCCACCGCGCTACGCAGCTCCTCGATGCCGCGGTCGGCCTGCTGCATGCGGCGCCGCCCCTCGAAGCCGAAGGGTTTGGTGACCACCGCCACGGTGAGGGCGCCGATCTCGGCCGCCAGCGAGGCGATGATCGGCGCCGCGCCGGTTCCGGTGCCGCCGCCCAGGCCGGCGGTGAGGAAGACCATGTCGGCCCCCTCCAGCGTCTCGAGGATGCGCTCGGTGTCCTCGAGCGCCGCCTTGCGCCCGACCTCCGGATCGGCGCCCGCCCCCAATCCCTTGGTGAGCAGGTTGCCGATCGGCAGCTTGATCGGCGCCCGGCACTTGTTGAGCGCCTGCAGGTCGGTGTTGGCGGTGATGAATTCGATGCCCCGGAGCTGGGCGTCGATCATGCGGTTGACGGCGTTGCCGCCGCCGCCGCCGACCCCCACCACCTTGATGCGCGCCGGCGCCGTCTCGATCGGCTCTTGAGTCACGGTCGGCTTCTCCTTCCCGTTCGGAGAGTCCTGGTCGTCGAAAAGAATCATGAGGCCACCCCCTTCTATGGGTTCGGTCGATTTAGAGCAAGTCGGAGAACATACCGCGCAGGCTGCCGACCATCCCGCGCACGCTGAAACCAGCCTTCTTCTGCACCTTGACCTGGCTCTCCTCGGCGTGCAGGGCGTAGAGCAGGAGCCCCGAGGCGGTGGACCAGGTGGGACTGCTGATGACGTCGACCAGGCCCCCGAGACCGCGGGGCAGGCCGTAGCGGACGCCGGCGTCGAAGATCTGCTCTGACAGCTCGAGCAGGCCATCGAGCTGCGCACCGCCGCCGGTGAGCACCACGCCGCCGCGCAGCCCCTCGTCCGAGGCGTGGCGCAGCAGGTCCTCGCGCATGAGGTTGAACAGCTCCTCGGCGCGCGGCTGGAGGATCTCACACAGCTCGCGCTTGGGCACCACGCGGGAGGTGCCGCCGGCCACCGTCGGCACGGCAATCCCCTCCTCCTCGGTGACCATGCTGGGCAGGCAGCAGCCCTGCTTGATCTTGATGCGCTCGGCCTCGGCGAAGGGGGTGCGCAGCACCATTGCCAGGTCATTGGTGAAGTGGCCGGCGCCGATCGGCGCCACGGCGCTGTACTGGATCTCCCCCTCGGCGAAGAGGGCGTACTCGGTGGTCCCGGCCCCCATGTCGATGAGGAGCACCCCGAGCTCGCGCTCGTCGGCCGAGAGCACCGCCTCGGCGGTGGCGAGCGGCTCGAAGACCATCTCCACCACCTCGATACCGGCGCGGTTGACGCAGGTGAGCAGTGTCTTCGAGCGGGTGACGTTGCCGGTGACCAGGTGGACCATCACCTCCAGGCGGGTCCCCTGCATCCCCAGCGGCTCGCTGATCCCCCCCTGCTCGTCGACGATGAACTCCTGCGGGATGGCGTGCAGGATCTCCCGGTCCGACGGCAGCGCCGCCGACTGGGCCGCCTCCAGTACGCGCTGGATGTCCTGGCGGGTGATCTCGCGGTCCTTGCGGGCCACGGTCACCATGCCGCGCGAGTTGACGCTGCGAATGTCGGCGCCCGCGACGCCGACATAGGCGCGGGAGATCTCCACCCCCGCCATGACCTCGGCCTCCTCGCTCGCCTGCTTCAGGGCTTCCACCGTCGCCTCGACGTTGACGATGTTGCCTTTGCGGGTGCCGCGGTTGGGTGCCAGGCCCTTGCCGACCACCTCGATGCCCCCCTTGCCGTCGCGCTGGCCGATGAGCACCCCAACCTTGGATGACCCGATGTCGATCCCCACGAAGTACGGTTCTGGTTTGGCCATTTGCCTGACCCCCTCTAGAAAATCGCCTGAGGCCCGACGCCGTTCCCAGACTGCGGCGAGGCCGCGGGCTGGACGACGATCCGGCGTGAAAAACGGAGATCGACCGCCTCGATCTCCGGATAGCGCGTCATGAGCTCCGGAAGGAGCTTTCCGAGCCGTGCTGCCTTGTCCGATACCTCGCCGCTCCGGACCAGGAGCGGAAACGGGAGGGCCCCGGTGTACAGCCGGAAATCCTCCTCCCCCAATACCTCGATGCGCGACAGGTGGGCGGCCCAGTCGGGCTCCACCCGTCCCAGCTCCCCCGCCACCGCGATGGCGCGCGAGACGCCGCCGGAGCGCAGCAGCGGGTGCGAGAAGCTCACCATAAGGAGGCCGTCTCGCCGCGCCTTGTCCGCCTCCTGCGGCGACGTGATCGGGGCGATGGGGCGCCCCTCGGCGTCGGCGTAGGCCAGCGCCCCCTGGCGCAGCAGCAGGGCCACCGGCCTGCGCTCGGTGAACGCCACCCGCAAACCATCCGGCAGCTCCTTCTCCACCTCCACCGTGTCGATCCAGGGGTTGCGATGGAGGCGCTCGACCAACTCGGACAGTGGCATCAGCACCAGGTTTTTCCCCTGATAGGGCGCCAGCGCCCGCTCGATCCAGGCGGCGGAGACGCGCTGCCCTTGCCCTTCGCCGCCTTCCACGATCACCTGCCGCAGGTCGAAGCGGCCCGAGGTCAGCACCCAGACTCCGGCCCCCAGCGGCAGGGCGACCAGCGCCAGGGCCATGGTGAGCGGCCGCAACAGCGACCGGAGGAAGCTCGGCCGACGGCGGCGCGGCGGCGCGCTGCGGCGCTTGAAATCGAGCACCCGGCCGCCGGCACCCGGCGTCCCCACGGGGCCCATCGGCGTTCCGGCGAGGGTCCCGGTCACGACGTACCCTCCTTCGCCAGACCCTGGGCCAGCCGATTGACATCGCCGGCGCCGAGCGTCACCACCACGTCCCCCTCGCGCACCTCCTGGCGCAGCATCTCCGGCGCGTCCTTCCACGCCGGGACGTAGTGGACATCGCGGTGGCCGCTGCGCCGCGCGGCCTCGAGCACCAGCTCGCCGGTGACGCCGGGGATGGGCGTCTCGCGCGACGGGTAGACGTCGGTCACCAGCGCCATGTCGGCGCCCAGCAGCGCGCTGCCGAAGGCGTCCGCCAGATCGCGGGTGCGGGAGAACAGGTGCGGCTGGAAGACCGCCAGCACCCGCCCACCGGGGAAGGTCTGGCGCGCCGCCTGGAGCGTCGCCACCACCTCGGTCGGGTGGTGTGCGTAGTCGTCCACCACCGCCGCGCCGTGCCAGGTGCCCAGCAGCTCGAAGCGCCGGTGCACCCCGGAGAAGCCGGCGAGGGAACGGGCGATGGCGTCGAAGCCGATGCGTAGCGACAGCCCGACGCCCACCGCCGCCAGGGCATTCAGCACGTTGTGCCTTCCCGGCATCGGCAGCTCGATCCGCCCGAGGTCGATGCGGCCGAGGCGCCCCTCGCGCAGGCGCACGGCGAAGCGGCTCCCCTTGGGGTGCGCCTCGACGTCCACCGCCGACAGGTCCGCCTGCGGCGAGAAGCCGTAGGTGATGATGCGGCGCTCCGCCACCCGCGGCAGGATGCGCTGCACGTTCGGGTCGTCGAGGCAGAGGATCAGCCGGCCGAAGAACGGCACCCGGTTGGCGAATTCGACGAAGGCGTCCTCGATCGCCTGCATGTCGCCGTAGGTATCCAGGTGGTCGCGGTCGATGGTGGTGATCGCGGCGATGACCGGCGTCAGCCGCAGGAAGCTGCGGTCGAACTCGTCGGCCTCGGCGACCAGGTACTCGCTCTGGCCCAGGCGGGCGCCGGTGCCGAGCAGCCGCAGACGGCCGCCGACGATGACGGTCGGGTCGAGCCCGGCGTCGGTGAGCACGGTCCCCACCAGCGAGGTGGTGGTGGTCTTGCCGTGGGTACCGGCGATTCCGATACCGTATCGCAGCCGCATCAGCTCGCCCAGCATCTCTGCCCGCCGCACCACCGGGATGCCGAGCCGCCGCGCCTCGCGCACCTCGGCGTTGTCCTCCGCCACCGCCGACGAGATCACCACCAGGTCGACGCCGTCGAGGTGGTCGGGCGAGTGCCCCTGGTGGACGGTGATGCCCAGCTCGATGAGCCGCTGCGTCGCCTCGGAGAGTGACTGGTCGCAGCCGCTGACCACCAGGTTCGACAGGCTGTAGGCGCGCAGGATCTCGGCGATCCCGCTCATGCCGGCGCCGCCGACGCCGACGAAGTGGATGTGCGACAGGTCGGTGAACTGATTGAACATCAGCCCTCCCCTCCCAGCTCCTCGAGCCGGCTCGCGACCGCCGCCGCCGCCCCGGGGCGGGCCAGCGATCGCGCCGCCCGGCCCATGCGCGCCAGGCGCTCGCCGTCGGCGAGGAGCTCCGCCAGCAGGTCCGCCAGTCCCTCGGAGGTCACCTGGTCCGGCGTCCGCATCTCGGCGGCCCCCTCCTCGGCCAGGAGACGTGCGTTGTCCACCTGATGCGCCTTGGCGATCACAAGCGGCAGCAGCACCGATGGCCGGCCGGCGGCGCAGATCTCGGCGACGGTGATGGCGCCGGCGCGGGAGACCAGCAGGTGGCTCGCCGCCATGGCGCCGGCTACGTCGTCCAGGAACGGGACGACCTCAACGTGCCCCGGCCCGACGCCCGCGTCAGCGTAGGCCTGCCGCGTCTCCTCCAGGTTCTTCTCACCCGCCTGGTGGAGCACCGACAGCTCCGGCAGGCGCTGGACGAGCCGCGCCACCGCTGCCGGCACCGTCTGATTGATCTGCCGCGCCCCCTGGCTGCCACCCAGCACCAGCAGCCGTGGTGCTGTAAGAGAGGACGACAGCGGGGGCACGGCGAAGAAGGCGGCGCGCACCGGCACGCCGGTCACCCAGCAGGGGCACCTGAGGTCGCCAATCGTGTCGCGGTAGCCCACGGCCGCGCCGGTGGCCCAGCGGGAGAGCCAGCGGTTGGCGACGCCGGCTCGGGCATTGGGCTCGAGCAGCAGGATCGGCCGCCCGGCGAAGCGTGCACCAAGGACCGCCGGCGCCGAGACATAGCCGCCGGTGCCCAGCACCGCGTCGACGCCGAGGCGCCGGATCAGTGCCGAGGCCGCCTGTGCCGAGCCGGCCAGTGTGGTCAGCGCCTGGGCTTTGCCAAAGAGGCCGCGCCCGAGGAGCGGACGCGCCGGCAGCGGATGGAACGGAATACCCCGCGCCGGC
>DASPJI010000696.1:0-3063 GCA_035628695.1 Thermoanaerobaculia bacterium
GCTGGAGTCGATCGTCTGCAAGCAGCGGGTGGACGAGGTCTGGTTCTCGTACTCGGACGTCTCGCACGAGGAGCTGATGCACAAGGGGAGCCGCGCGGTGGCCTGGGGGGCGAACTTCGGGATCTGCTCGGCCACCCGCACCATGCTCGCCTCCTCCAGGCCGGTGATCGCGGTAACCGCGGTGCGCACCGGCGTGGGCAAGTCGCAGACCACGCGGTATCTCTCGCGCGTCCTGCGGGACCTGGGCCAGGAGGTGGTGGCGGTGCGCCATCCCATGCCCTACGGCGACCTCGCCAAGCAGGTCTGGCAGCGCTTCGCCACCTATGAGGACCTGGACCTCCAGCAGACGACCATCGAGGAGCGGGAGGAGTACGAGCCGCTGATCGACAACGGCTTCGTGGTCTACGCCGGCATCGACTACCAGGAGATCCTCCGCCGGGCCGAGGAGGAGGCCGAGGTGATCCTCTGGGACGGCGGCAACAACGACACGCCGTTCTTCAAGCCCGACCTCCACATCTGCCTGCTCGACCCCCACCGGCCGGGGCACGAGACGAGCTACTACCCGGGCGAGACCAACTTCGTGATGGCGGACCTGCTGATCATCAACAAGGTGGACACGGCGGACCCGGGGGACGTGGAGCGGCTGCTGGAGAGCTGCCGGCGCCACAACCCCAAGGCGCGGGTGATCCAGTGCCGCTCGGCGATCCAGGTGGACGACCCCGGCGCGATCCGGGGCAAGCGGGCGCTGGTGATCGAGGACGGCCCCACCCTCACCCATGGGGGCCTGAGCCGCGGCGCCGGCTGGTACGCCGCCCGGCAGGCCGGGGCGGCGGAGATCGTGGACGCCGCGCCGCACGCCGTCGGCTCCATCCGCTCGACCTACGAGAAGTACCCGAACGCCCGCGGCATCCTCCCCGCCATGGGCTACGGCGACAACCAGGTCCGGGAGCTCGAAGCCACCATCAACGCCACGCCGGCCGACGTGGTCGTCGAGGGGACTCCCATCGACCTCGGACGCGTCCTCTCGGTCAACAAGCCGATGGTCTCGGTGCGCTACGAGCTCGAAGAGCTGGAGCCCGGCGTCCTCGCCGAGGCGGTGCGGGGGGTGCTGGGGGGGGGGCGATAGCGGCCGGCGTCACCCGGGGCGGGGTGCCGGCCCCTGCAGATCGGCGAGGAGGTTCTCCAGATCGGACAGGTGGACCGGCTTCACCAGGTGGCCGTCGCAGCCGGCCTCCTTCGACTTGACGCGGTCCACCTCCTGGCTCCAGCCGGTCAGTGCGATGATGACCATCGTGCGTCCCCAGGGCTCCTCGCGGATGCGGCGGGTCGCCTCGTAGCCGTTGAGCTTGGGCATCCCGATGTCCATCAGGACCACCTGTGGACGGAACTGTTCGGCCAACTCCACGGCCTCGGCTCCGTCGTGCGCGGTGCGGACCTCGTCCCCCAGCACTTCGAGCATCATGGCCAACGAGTTGGCCGCATCGACGTTGTCGTCCACCACCAGGATCCGTCTCTTCTCCTGGGTGGCCTCCGTCTTTGCCTCGTCCTGTGCCCCGAGCGGCGCCTCCGCCCGGTCCCTCAGCACCGGAAGCCTGACGGTGAAGGTGCTCCCCTGCCCCTCTCCCGGGCTCGCGGCCTCGACCGTGCCGCCGTGCATCTCGACCAATCCCTTGACCAGGGACAGCCCGATGCCGAGCCCGCCGGTGGACCGTTCGATCGACCGGTCCACCTGGCTGAACATCTCGAAGATCGTCGGCAGGGCGAAGGCGGGGATGCCGATCCCGGTGTCTCGCACCACTACCGACACCTGACCCCCTTCCTGGGCCGCGGTGAGCCAGATGTGCCCGCCCGGTTCGGTGTACTTGACGCTGTTGTGGAGCAGGTTGCCGAACACCTGCGCCAACCGGGTCAGGTCGGCGTCCAGATAGACCGGCTGCGGCGGCAGCGAGACCGTGAGCTCGAGCCCGGCCGCCTTGGCCGCCGGGCGGACGATCTCCAGGGCGCTGCTGACCACGTCGGCCAACAGCACCCGGGAGCGGCGCAGCTCCATCTTGCCGCGGCTGACCCGGGAGACGTCGAGCAGGTCATCCACCAACCGCACCAGGTGCGAGAGCTGCCGGTCCATGATGTCCCGCGACCTGGCGATCGCCTGCGCGTCGCCAGCCGCCAGCCGCATCACTTGCAGGCCGTTCCGTATCGGAGCCAGGGGATTCCTGAGCTCGTGAGCCAGCAGCGCGAGGAACTCGTCCTTGCGCCGGTCGGCCTCCCTGAGCGCCTCCATTGCCGCCCGCAGGGCCTCCTCGGCCTGCTTCCGGTCGGTCACGTCGCGGGCGACCTTCGACGCGCCGATGATCCGCCCCTCCGAGTCGCGGATCGGAGAGATGGTCAGCGAGATGGCGATCGGCCGGCCGTTCTTGGCGACCCGCACCGTCTCATAGTGCTCGATCTGCTCCCCGCGCGCGAGCCGGGCCAGGATCATCCGCTCCTCGTCCAGCCGGTCCGGCGGGATGAGCAGCGTGATCGGCCGGCCCACGGCCTCCTCGGCCGTATATCCGAAGAGCCGCTCGGCCCCGGTGTTCCACGTCCGGATGACGCCATCCAGCGTCTTGCTGATGATCGCGTCGTGGGACGACTCGACGATGGCGGCGAGCCGCGCCTGGGCCTCCTCGGCCTGGCGGCGCCCGGTCACGTCGCGCGCGACCTTCGACGCGCCGATGATCCGCCCCTCGGAATCGCGGAGTGGAGAGATGGTCAGCGAGATGTCGAGCCGCCGGCCGTCCTTGCTGACCCGGATCGTCTCGTAGTGCTCGATCCGCTCCCCGCGCGCGATCTGGGCCAGGATCCTCCGCTCCTCGTCCAGCCGGTCCTCGGGGATGAGCAGCGTGATCGACCGGCCGACCGCCTCTTCGGCGCTGTACCCGAAGAGCCTCTCGGCTCCGGCGTTCCACGTCCGGATGATGCCTTCGAGACTCTTGCTGACGATCGCGTCCTGGGACGACTCGACGATGGCGGCGAGCCGCGCCTGGGCCTCCTCGGCCCGCCGGCGCTCGCTCACGTCGCGGA
>DASPJI010000697.1:0-2221 GCA_035628695.1 Thermoanaerobaculia bacterium
CTCGGGCATGCGGTCCTGGCTGCGGGTCCCCGTCTGGCTGTCGGGCGAGGTGCGGGGCAGCCTCGGCTTCTTCCACCGCGAGACCGCCCGCTATGACCGCGGGGACGTCGAGGTCGCCAGCCGGCTCGCCGACCGCGTCGCCCTGATGCTCTCCCACCAGCGGCTCGCCGAGGAGGCCCAGGTGGCCGCCGAGGTACGGGAGCGCGCCGAGCGGCTGCAGGCGACGGTCGAGACTCTCACCCGCGAGCTGGAGGCCCGGGGACGCGGCCGGGTCGTCGGCACCTCGGCCTCCTGGCGGGAGGTGCTCCTCCAGGTCGGGCGCGTCGCCTCCTCGGAGACGACAGTGCTCATCACCGGCGAGTCCGGGACCGGCAAGGAGGTGGTCGCCCACCTCCTCCACGAGGGCTCGCGCCGTTCCGGCAAGCCCTTCGTGGCGATCAACTGCGCCGCGCTGCCGGAACAGCTCCTCGAGTCGGAGCTCTTCGGCCACGAGCGGGGGGCTTTCACCGGCGCGATCACGGCCAAGGTCGGCCGTCTCGAGCAGGCCGCCGGCGGCACCCTCTTCCTCGACGAGATCGCCGAGATGAGCCCGGTGGTCCAGGCCAAGTTCCTGCGCGTCCTCCAGGAGCGCGAGTTCCAGCGCCTGGGGGGGACGCGCACGCTGCGCGCCGACGTGCGGGTCATCGCGGCCACCAACCGCGACCTGGGCCAGGCGATCGGCCGGCAGCAGTTCCGGGACGACCTCTACTATCGGCTGAACGTGTTCGGGATCCACATCCCGGCCCTGCGCGACCGCCCCGAGGACGTCCTCCTGCTCGCCCAAACTTTTCTGCGGGACCTGGGGCGGACCATGGGCCGGCCCGCCGCCGGCATCTCGCGCGACGCCCGTGAGTGGCTGCTCGCGTATCACTGGCCGGGCAACGTCCGCGAGCTGCGCAACGCCATTGAGCGCGCCATCCTGCTCTGCGACGGCGGCCTGATCACCCGCGAGCACCTCCCCGCCGCCCTCGGCCGGCCCGAGCCGGCGCGCGCCGACCTGGTCATCCTCGGGGACGCCGCCGCGCCCCTCCCCACCGGCGGCGTGGACCTGGAGGACGTCGAGCGGAGCTTCATCGAACGCGCCCTGCAGACCGCCCGCGGCAACAAGTCCAAGGCGGCAAGGCTCCTCGGCCTCACCCGCGCCCAGCTATACTCGCGGCTCGAGAAGTACAGCCTGACCGCCTGACCCCCGGGGTGCGGCCCCGACGACAGACTGTCGATTTTTCGACAACTTCACCGTAGCCCCCAAGTCTTCCGGAGCCCCTCGGCCTCAGGCCGAACTCCAGTATTGACAAGAAGTTGCGCACCGCGTGCCGGCATTGACCGGCGATTGGCAGCGCTTTGGCTCCTGAGGGGGAGAAGGCTGGCGGCTGCCCCCTGTCGAAATCCCGGGGGGCCGTTCGACCACTAGCTGGAGGAGGAGATGAGTCAGTCCAACGTCGAGCGGGTGATTGGGCGGTTGGTGACCGACGAGGAGTTCCGGCGCCGGTTCAGCGAGGCCCCGTCCGCGGTGCTGCGGGAGTGGAGGGAGGGCGGCCTGGAGCTGACCGAATGCGAGTTTCGCGTGCTCTCGGCTTTCGACTGCCAGGTCGCGGCGCGTTGTGCCAGCGTCATCGACCCGCGGCTCCAGAAGGCCGATCTCACTGGAGGAGAAAAACGATGCGGTTCGGAATAGCGGTGCGGACGATCGGGATGGCCCTGGTGGCGTCCTGGATGGTACCGGCCGCAGGCATTGCACAGATGGTGGAGCGTCCCCTGACGCTCACGGAGGCCATAGCGCTCGCCCTCGAGAACAACGAGGGGATTCGGATCGAGCGTGCGTTATTGGAGTCGGCGGAGGCCGGCATCCTGGGTGCCCAGGGTGCCTATGACCCGTTGGTCGAGGTCGAGGGCGGCTGGCGGCGGAGCAGCCTGCCGGTCAACTCGTCGTTCTCCGGCGCCCCGTCAGGACAGCTGGCTCCGACCACGGAGTCCTTCTACACGGACGCCACGGTCAGTCAGCTCCTGCCGACGGGCGCCAGGGCCGCGGTCCGCGGCTCGGCCGACCGCGGTAGCACCGACGGCGTCTTCGACCTGCTCTCGCCGTCCTACGGGACCGGCCTGGGCTTCGAGGTCCGCCAGCCGCTGCTGCGGGACCGGCGGGTCGACGCGGCCCGGATCGCCATCCGGGTCGCCGCCGCCG
>DASPJI010000698.1:0-2613 GCA_035628695.1 Thermoanaerobaculia bacterium
AAGAGCTGCCGGTTGCGCGCCCGGCTCTCCCCGACGATGGCGTTGGAGCGCTCGTCCCCGGGGGTGCCGACCTGATAGCCCAGGCGCACGAAGGTGTTGGTCGTCCCCTGCCGGACCAGCGCCTCCTCGGTCTCCTCGAACTGCAGGTCCCGCTTGTTGGAGCTGATGCGGTCGAGCTCCAGCACGGCATAGGTGCGGTAGCTGTAGCTGTGCGGCCACTGCAGCAGGAGCAGGGCGCCGCGCACCCGGTCGAAGTCGCTGGAGAAGTCCTCCAGGTCCTCGAACTCCACCGAATCGAAGACGGTGAGCTGGGTGATGCGGCTGTAGCCGTAGTAGCGGTAGCGCAGGAAGGCGTTGATGTCGCCCTTGACGAAGTTGTACTTGACCTGCCCCTCGAAGAAGGTGCTGTTGATCAGCCGGCTGACCTTGAGGTCCAGGTCCCCCTCGGGGAAGAAGATGTCGAGGCGCGGCAGGAAGCCGTCCTTGGGCGGCGGCGGAGTCGTCGCCGGCGTGTCGCCGGTGGCCGGCTCGGCCGCCTGGACCTGCGGCTGCGGCGGCACGCCGGACTGGGTCTGCGGCACCGGAGCCGCCTGGACCTGCTCCTGCGGCGCCTCTTCCGGGAGAGGGGGCTGCGCCGCGGCCTGCGCTGCCGCCGGGGGCGGCGCGGGCGGCGGCGTGCTCGCGGGGTCCTGGGCGAAGGCCGGCGGCGCGCAGAGCGCGGCGGTCAGGACCAGGAGGACGGCCGGAATGCTGGACGGAACTCGGCTCCGTGGTGACATGGCTGGGCTCTCGGAGTTTCTCTCCCTGCGGATCTCCCGTGCAAACGGCGTGCACAGGGAGACGGCCGGGCTCGGTCAGCGGTTCAGGATCTGGGAGACGCGGTCGAGGAAGGTCTTGCTCTGGTTCGGGCCGAGGGCGGCGGAGACCACCTTCTCCTCGGCGCGGACGAGGTCGAGGATGGCCTCCACGCCACGTCCGGAGTCCAGCTCGGCCTTGCTCATGCGGTAGGGGACGTCGAGCTCGGACTGGCGGCCGTGGCCGGAGAGCAGCGTCCGTCCCTGCTGGTGCACCTCGTCGACGAGCTGCGCCAGCTCCTCCGGCGGCATGTTGCGAAGGCGGTCGGTGCGCAGGCGGCTCAGGTCCTCGTTCAGGGCGAGGAGCCCGGAGGTGATCAGGCCGTAGAGGAGCTTGCAGACCTCGAACGGGCTCATGTCGAGGCCGATGGCGATCTCCTCGATGGTCCGGCGCTCGTCGATCTTGCAGATCAGGGCCCACTCCGGCGGCGTCAGCGACACCGACGTCGTCGCCGCCTGGTTGGTGAAGACGGGCACCAGGCGGGTGGAGGGGATGCGCTTCGACAGGATCTGCCACTCGTCGATCCGCCGCGCCGCCTCCATCAGGAGGTTGGTGTTCGACTTCTGGATGGTGGTGAGCTCGGTCTCGCGGCCGGGGGTGAAGACGAACTCCCCCTCGGGCCAGATGGCGAGCTCGTAGACCGCCTCCTCCCCCTTCAAGTCCCCCACCTGGGCGTGGACGATCTGGCCGCCGCGCAGGAAGATCTCGCCCGCGGAGTCGCCGTCGCGCTTCAGGGAGAACACACCGGTCTTGCCCGAGACCGAGACGAGCTGGATGATGTCGGGAAGCGGAAGCTCTTTGAGGGACCCCTGGAAGGCCATGGCGCGCGCTAGGGCTGGGAGCTCACAGTCGAATTGGAGAACAAAGGCACGGGATATCCGTCAAGGCCCGGATCGTAGCACAGCCCCGGACGGGGTCAAAGCCACGGGCCGTCATCGGTTTACGCGCGTTACGCGCGGACGGGGTCGCGCAGCCGGTCCATGCGCAGGCGCTGGGCGCAGCAGAGGGCCACGGCCAGGGCGTCGGTGGCGTCGCTCGCCCAGCGCTGACCTCCGACGGTCCCGGCGCCGTCTCCCGCCGCCGCCCCGAGCAGCAGCCGCACCATGCGGGCGACCTGCTCCTTGTCGGCGCGGCCGTTGCCGGTGACCGCGGACTTGACCTCGGAGGGGCTGTACTCGCGGATCTCGATCCCCCGGCCGGCGAGCACGGCGAGGAGCGCCCCCCGCGCCTCGGCGAGCACGATGAGGGAGCGGGCGTTCAGGCCGGCGAAGGGGGATTCGAGGACCGCCAGGTCGGGGGGGCGCCGGGTGAGCAGATCCCCCAGGCAGGAGGCGAGGTGGGCGAGCCGCTGGGGCACGGCGAGGCCGCGCGGGCAGGAGAGGCGGCCGACGTCCACCGCCCGCACCGAGGAGCCTCTCTTCTCCACCAGGCCGTAGCCGGTGTGGAGGCTGCCGGGATCGAGGCCCAGGATCAGCATGAGGCGCTCAGCATCAGGCCTGCCCGGCCAGGATCTTCTCGTCGACGTTCAGGTTGGCCCACACCTTCTGGACGTCGTCGTGGTCCTCCAGGGCCTCCAGCAGGCGCATGAGCAGGTTGACCTTGTCGCTGGGGACGTCGACCCAGGTCTGGGGGACCATCGCCAGCTCCTTGGCGGCGAGCGGCACGTTGCGGCGCTCCAGCTCCTCCTGGACGCGGGCGAAGTCCTCCATCGAGGTGTAGAGCTCGTAGTGATCGGCCTCGACGGCGAAGTCGTCGGCG
>DASPJI010000699.1:0-4475 GCA_035628695.1 Thermoanaerobaculia bacterium
CGCTGGGGCCGCGCCTCTATCGCAGCGGCGACGGCGGGCAGAGCTGGCAGCGGCGCGACGCCGGGTTGCCCGGCACGGTGACGCGCCTCGCCCTCGATCCCGAGCGCTCCGACGTGCTGTTCGCCGCCGCCGGCGACGGGCTGTTCGCCAGCAGCGACGGCGGCGCCACCTGGCAGCGGCTGCCGTCCCCTGCGACGGTGTCGGCGAGCCCGGAGAGCATCCGTTGGGAGATCGTCGCCTCGCCGGAGGCCCCGCTGACGCTCTATGCCCATCTCGACGGGCTCGAGAGCGAGGTGGTGTACCGCAGCGGCGACGGCGGAGCCACCTGGCAGGCGGTCGGCGGCAGCGTCGCCCCCGGCTCCTTCGGCATCCGCGCCCTGACCGTCGATCCCCACGACCCGCGGCGGCTGCTCGCCGGCACGGCCAAGCGCGGCATCTTCACCTTCACCGAGCCGTAGGGCTCGCGGCACGGGCGGTACCAGGCGGAGCACTTCAAGAAGTAAGAGGGTGCTCCGTCCTGGAGCCTTCTCAATGAAAGGAGAATCGCTTGAGAAGCTCTGCCACCGCTCGCCTGCTTCTGCTCGTAGTCGCCATCCCCCTGTGCCTCCTGGCACTGCCGGACTCCGCCGAAGCGTTCCCTTCCTGCTCTTCGATCTGGATCTCTTGCAGTTACTACGAATCCTTGTATTGCCCGAACGGCGTCATGAGCCTCACGCCCGTAGGGTTCTGCCAGGATGAGTACCAGTACCTGTACGATTATTACATCGCACGGTGCAACGGCGAATTCCCCATGGAGTGCAATCCCCACATGCTTTAGGTCGCACCACGGCGCCACCGGCGGGAGGCCCGCCGGCGGCGCCTCTCTCGCTTCCCTCCGGACTGGATGGCTCAGCCGCTGCAGCCGAGGGAATTGGGGCTGTTCGGATCGTGGACATCCGCCCAGCACTCCCCGCAGACGATTTCGCAGCAGACGGGCATCCCGATGCAATCGCAGGAGGTGCAATCGCAGGAGTACATGCTGCAGAGCCCCTTCGACGAGGCATCCGGTTGGCCGACGGCCAGGAACAGGAAGGTACAGAGGATTCCGATACGGAGGGCTTGGTGCACTCGAGTCATTTCTTTCTCCTTCAATGAGGTCGGTGCGGAAAGCTCTGGGCGCGTGACAGACAGGTGGATACGGCTCGCCTCGACCGGATAGAGTCGGTCCCGTGATGTGGGGACGAAGACCAACGAACCGCCGCCCGGGGCTCCTGCCGGCCCTGCTGCTGATCCTCGGGGTGATCCCGCCGGCCGCCGCTCAGGACCAGGTCCGGGAGTGGCGGCGCTGGGAGACGGTCCTCACCAGTGCGCGCGATTACACGGCGAACGATGGCAACCCCTACCGTGACCTCGTGGTCGAGGTGACCTTCCAGCGCGATTCGCCGTTCCTCCAGGTTTCGGGGGTCGGGTTCTGGGATGGCGGCAGGACGTTCAAGGTCCGGGCGGCCCTGCCCGCGGGGACTTGGCGCTGGACCACGAGCTGCGTCGGCGCGACGGGTGGACAGAGTTGTGGCGGTCCCGACGGCTCGGACCGCGATCAGGGGCTTTGGCGGACCGGCAGCGTCCGGGTGCTCCCCGGCGCCGGAGGGGCCGACGTGCCCGAGATCTACCGGCGGGGCTTCCTCCGTGCGGGGGGCCGGACCCTCCTCCATGGTGACGGCACGCCGTTCTATTGGCTGGGCGACACCGCCTGGCAGGCGCCGGTCAGCGCCACTAGGGAGCAGTGGGCCACCTATCTGAAGGATCGCGCGGCCAAGGGGTTCACGGTCGTGCAGATCGCCCCGGCGACCCAGTACGAGGGGGAGATCACCTCGTTCGAGCAGATCGGCGACTGCCCGAGCCCGGCGATCCCCAACCGCTGCTCGCGCTGGGTCCCCGAATTCTGGCGCCACGTCGACGCACTCGTCGAGGAGGCGAACCGGGCCGGGATCGTGGTCGCCGTCGCCGGGCTGATCAATCCGGTGGGCCGGGGCGGGACGAGGAAGGCGGACCTCTACCCCGCGCCCGAGGACGCGGCGGTCTTCGCCCGCAACCTGGCGGCGCGGCTGGCCGGCAACTTCGTGATCTTCTCTCCCGGATTCGATGACCGGATCGACATCCAGATCTCCCCCGAGGTGACCACCCGCGACTCGATGGAGGCGGTGGGGCGCGAGTTGGAGGAGGTGGCGCCGCGGCACCTGGTAGCCAATCACCTGGCCGGGGCGTCGCCGGTCTCCGACTATGCCGTGTTCCAGGACCAGAGCTGGCTCTCCTTCCAGCTCTTCCAGAGCGGGCACGCCCTGAACCAGTCAGCCTGCGGGCGCGGCGAGACCCGCCAGCAGTGCGCGGCGCAGCGGGCCCGCGAGCTCCCCCTGGGGCTCTGGCGCCTCTCCCCGGTCCGGCCCGCCGCCAACGGCGAAGGGGGATACGAGGACCCGCTGAATCCCGAGGCGGCGCCCCCCGACAACCGCTTCGGGGTGCGCCAGATCGCCTACTCCAGCCTCCTCTCGGGAGCGTTCGGCTTCACCCTCGGGGTCAAGGGGATCTACTTCTGGGACAAGCCGATGGAGGCCCTCGACTCCTCCGGCTCGCTCGACATGCAGCGTCTCGGCGGGTTCTTCCGGGCCTGGCCCTGGGCGGAGCTGGTCCCCGCGCCCGAGCGGATCCTCGGCAACGACGCCCAGCCGCAGCAGCGGAGGATGGCGCTCGCCGGCACGCCCGACGAGAGCCTGGCGGTTGCCTATCTCCCCAATAATGATTCCATCGCCGTCGCCACCGGCACCGCCGGCCTCGGCTGCGGTCCCGACTGGAGCCGGCTGTGGCTCGATCCCCGGACCGGCGAGTCCCAGCCGGTCGACGGCTGCACCGAGGCGCCGGGCCGGATCACCCTGACGCGGCCGGCCTGCCAGGACCCGAATCCCGACGTCACGGGCGGCTGTGACTGGCTGCTGGAGCTGCGCGACACCGGCGCGCGCCTCTCGGCCAACTCCATGACGGGGGAGAAGGCGGCCGGAGCCAACGCGATGCAGGTCTGGGCCGCGCCGGCCGCTACGGAGCCGGGGAAGCGGTCATCGTCGATCCGGGCTCGGGTCTTCGGTCCGGACGGCAAGGTCGTCCAGGACGGCATCGTGGTGAGCCCGGCCGGCGAGGCCCTCCAGACGCTCCCCGTGGTAGCCCGGGACGCCCGGGGCGGTTTCTTCGTCGCTTGGCAGACGGGCTCCGGGATCTTCGCGCGGCGGTTTGATTCCCGGGGCCGTCCCTTGGATCGAGCCTTCCGGGTGGACCGCTCCCGGCGGGCCGGCGGCGCACCGGTGGTGACGGCGGATGCCCGAGGGCGGGTGGTGGTGGTCTGGGTGAGCCGGGGGGACGTCTTCGCCCAGCGCTTCGGCGCCAATGGCGGCCGAATGGGCGCCCCGTTCCGGGTCAACGTCCATAACGCGGGGGAGCAGAGCGCGCCGCGGGTGATGGCGGACGCGGCCGGCAACTTCGTGGTCGCCTGGCGCAGCGACGGCCAGGATGGCGACGGCCGGGGCGTCTTTGCCCGCCTCTTCGACCGCCGCGGCCGCCCCCGGACGGCGGAGATCCAGGTGAACCGGGCCGCCGCCGGCGACCAGGAGCTGACCGGGTTGACCGTCACCCAGCAGGGGCGGTTCGCGGTCCGCTGGGCGACCCGGCCGTTCGCCGGCGGGACCGGCGGGCGGCGGGTGCCGCTGGAGCAGTGGTTCGACCGCGACGGCCGCCGGCTCGGAGAGGCGCGGACGCCCGTACAATCGAATCCATGAAATACCCGGCGCACTCGCGGCTCCTCGGCTTCACCCTCACGGCTCTCCTCGGTGTCTCCTTGGCGGCTGCCGCGCCTCCCGAGCCCTTCGGCGAGACGACGGACGTCGTCGCCGTCGAGGTGCCCGTCCAGGTGGTGCGGGACGGCCAGCCGGTGCGCGGGTTGACCGCCGCGGACTTCGAGGTCCACGAGGGCCGCAAGAAGCAGCCGATCGTCGGCTTCGACGTCATCGATCTGGCGGCGACCCCGGGGGCAACATCGGCGACATCGGCGACATCGGCGGCGCAGGCCCAACCGGCCGCGGTCCCGGCCGCGGCCCGGCGCCATTTCCTGCTGCTGTTCGATCTCTCGTTCTCCGAGCCGAAGTCGATCGGCAAGGCGCGGGAGGCGGCGCGCGATCTGGTCAAGGGGAAGCTCCAGCCGGCCGACCTGGTGGCGGTGGCGACGTACAGCTCCCGCGGCGCCCAACTCGTCCTCGGGTTCAGCCCCGACCGCCGGCAGGTCGACCGCGCCATCGACGCCGTCGGGCTGCCGGAGCTGATCGACCGCAATCCCGACCCGTTGAAGCTGGTGGCGGGGGAGGTCGAGGATATGTTGGCCTCGGGCTACAAGGCGGTCGACAACGAGAAGATGCTCGAGGAAATCGAGGCCGCGGTCCGGGAGTCGGAGCGCGCCG
>DASPJI010000700.1:0-5827 GCA_035628695.1 Thermoanaerobaculia bacterium
GGACCCCCTTGGGCCATCCCGTGGAGCCCGAGGTATAGATCACGTAGGCCGGAGACTCCGGTGGCACCACGACGCCCGGGTTCTCGTCGCTCTCCCCGTCCTCTTCGCGCACCTCCTCGATGCAGAGGACCGGCGCGTCGACCGGCGAGAGATCGGCGAGCCAGCGCTCCTGGGTGAGCAGGAGCGACGCGGCGGAGTCGGCCAGCAGGAACGTCTTGCGCTCGCGCGGGTAGTCGGGATCGATCGGCACATACGCCGCTCCCGTCTTGAGCACCGCCAGGATGCCGATCACCATCTCAAGCGAGCGGTCGAGGCAGAGCGCGATCCGCCCTCCCGTCACCGCCGCCGATCGGAGCAGCCGGTGCGCCAGACGGTTGACGCGCCGGTTGAGCTCCCCGTACGAGACCTCGTCCACCCCGAGAATGAGGGCACAGGCTTGCGGCGTCTCCGCCGCCCGCCGCTCGAACACCTCGTGCAGGGCCCCGGCGACAGGGAAACGGCTCGGCTCATTCCACTCGCGCAGCAACTGGTAGCGCTCCGCGTCGGTCAACAGCGGCAGGTCCCCGAGGCAGGCTGCGGGGGTGTCCGCGAAGCTCCGCCAGACGACCTCCAGATGCGCGAGGCGGCGCAGGATCGAGGTCGTCTCGAAAAGGCGGTGGTCGTAGTTGACCCGGGCCTGCAGCCGCGCGTCGTTCCCCGTGTAGAGATAGAGGACGATCGGGTACTTGGCCCGCTCGGGAGAGCGCACGTCGGAGAGCCCGAGATCGCTGCCCAACGCCTGCAGAGACCTGTCTACCGGATAGTTCTCGAACACCACGATGCTGTCGAAGAACGGCTGTCCCCGCTGCATGTCGCTCCAGCTCTGGACCTCCGCCAGGGAGCTGGCCTGGTGCTGCGCGAGCTCGACCTGGCGCGCCTGCAGATCGGCGAGCCAGGTGGCCAGCGATTGGCTGTCGTCGACCCGCGTGCGGAGCGGCAGCGTGTTGATGAAGAGGCCGACCATGGTGTCGACCTCCTCCAGTTGGGAGGGACGCCCGGAGAGCGTGACGCCGAAGACGATGTCCTCTTCACCGCTGTAGCGATGCAGCAGCAGGGCCCAGCCCGCCTGTAGCAGAGTGTTCAGAGTCAGACGCCAACGACGGGCCAGCAGGCGCAGGGACTCGGTCTCCACCGGCGACAGCAGCAACCCGGGGTCGTCCTGCTCGTCGTGCTCGACATCCTCCGCCGCGCCGGGGTCGAGGCGGCGCCGGTCCGCGCCGAGAGAGGTGGGCGCGGTGAAGCCGGCGAGAGCCTGGCGCCAGTAGGCCTCGGAGGCGGCGGAGTCCTGCCGCAGCAGCCATTCGATGTAGTCGCGGAACGGGCGCGTACGCGGCAGGGCGAGGGCCTCGCCACGCAACGCCGCGGCATAGGACGAAAAGACCTCGCGCAACAGGATCGGCAACGACCAGCCGTCCAGGATCAGGTGGTGATAGGTCCACAGGAAGCGCACCTCCTGCTCCTTCGTCGCCACGACGACGATCCGCATCAGGGGCGCGACGGCAGGATCGAGGCCGCGGTCGCGCTCCTGTGGGATCAGCGCGGCGAGCCGCTCCTGCTGGACGGCGTCCGGCAGGCCCCGCCAGTCGTGCTCCTCCCAGGCCAGGTCGCACTCGGCGTGCACCACCTGGAGCGGCGCTTCGAGCCCCTGCCAGGCGAAGGAGGTGCGCAGGATGGCGTTGCGCTCCAGCACCTGCCGCCAGGCGCTCTGGAATGCCGCACGGTCGAGCCGGCCGTGGAGCAGGCAGGTGAGCTGCTGCAGGTACAGCCCGGACCTCGGGTCGTAGAGGAACTGGAAGAGAAGACCCCGCTGCAGGGGCGAAAGAGGATACAGGTCGGCGATCTCTCCCCTTTCCGTAGCAATCGCATCGAGGCGCGCCTGATCCAGCACCGCGAGCGAGAAGTCCGACGGCGTGTAGCCACCGGCCTCCGGCGACAGGCAATGGGCGATGAGGCCGCGCAGTTCCTCGACGAAGTGCCCGGCCAGGCGCTCGACCGTCGTGCGCGACACGAGGCCGCCGGCATAAGCCCAGTGGAGCGTCAGCCGGCCGCCCAGGACCGCGGCGGTCAGATCCAGAGCGCAGTCCCGCCGGTTGTCGGGGCTCTGCATCGGCCCGATCGGCTCGGCCGCGGCCGCGAAGAGCGAGTCCTGCGGCAACCCTCTGTCGAGCTGGCCCAGGTAGTTGAACCGGAGCTTCGCGGCACCTTCGCTGGCGCCGGGATCCCGCAGCAGGCCGTAGCCGATGCCGCGCCGGGGAACGTGACGCAGCTGCTCCTTGACTCCCTGCAGGGCCGCGCCGGGAGTCGCGAGACCGCGCACATCGAGCAGCACGGGAAAATGGGTGGTGAACCAGCCGACGGTGCGCGAGAGGTCGACGTCGTCGAGCAGCGGCTCCCGGCCGTGCCCCTCGATCTCGACCCGGACACGGCGCTTGCCGCTCCACCGGGAGACCGCCAGAGCGAGAGCGGTCAACAACACCTCGTCCACCCGGGTCCGGTAGGGGCGCGGCACCCGCTGCAGCAGGTCTGTGGTCTCGGCCGGGTCCAGCTCCAGGGTCACGAGACCCGCCGAAGCGTAGTCGTTGGGGCCGCCGGGACCGTCGAGCGGCCAGGGCGGGAGGTCGGCAGACTCGACGTCCAGCCAGTAAGGGAGCTCCGCCTCGATCTCCGGCGAGCGAGAGAGCTCGGTAAGCCGCTCGCTCCAGAGCTGGAAGGGGGTCGCTTCCGGCATCAGGCGCACCGGCTCCCCCTCGCCGAGCTGGCGATAGGCGATCTCCAGGTCCTCGAGGAGGATGCGCCACGAGACGCCGTCGACCACCAGGTGATGAGCGATCAGCAGCAGGCGGCCGGGCTCGCCGGCCAGGTCGAACCAGGCCACCCGCAGCAGCGGTCCCCGCGTCAGGTCCAGGCTCCCCTGGAGCTGGGCGGCGGCGGCCGTCAGCGCCTCTCTCCCGCGCTCCCCGGGAAGGGCGCCGAGGTCGACGTGCGTCCAGACGGCCGCCTCCTCCGCCGGGCCCGTCCGCTGCTGCCAACCGGAGCTCCCCCCCGGCAGAAAGCGGAAGCGCAGGGCTTCGTGCTCGCGCAGCAGGGAGGGGAGCGCCGCCGCGAGCCGCGCCGGCTCCAGCGGCTGCCACGCCGCCAGCAGGAGGGCTTGATTGAAGTGATGCGGCACCGGCTGCTCGAGCGCGAAGAACCATCGCTGGATGGGGGTCAACGCGACCGGCCCCGAGCCGGCCGTACGTGCCCTGGCAGCGACGGTGGCTGCGGGCGCCGCGTCCGCCGCCGCTGCCAGAGCGGCGATCGTCTGGTGCTGGAAGATCTGCTTCGGCGTGAGGTGCAGCCCCGCCCGATGCGCCCTGGAGATGATCTGGATGCTGAGGATCGAGTCGCCGCCGAGATCGAAGAAGTTGTCGTGTACACCGACCTTCTCGAGCCCAAGGATCTCCTGCCAGATGCGCGCGAGCTCCGCCTCGGCCGCGGTGCGCGGCGGCACGTACGACAGCGCGTCGACCGTCTGCTCCGGCTCCGGCAGCGCTCTGCGGTCCAACTTGCCGTTGGCAGTCAACGGCAGAGACCTCAGGGCCACCACCGCGGCAGGCAACATGAACTCCGGCAAGCTCCGGCGCAGGAAGGCGCGCAGCTCGACCGTTCCCGGCGACGCTCCCGGCGACGGCACGACATACGCGACGAGCCGCTGCTCGCCACGGCCGTCTCCACGGACGGCGACCACCGCCTGGCGCAGCTGCGGATGCCGGCGCAGCGCGACCTCGATCTCCCCGAGCTCGACACGGAAGCCGCGGATCTTCACCTGCAGATCCACGCGGCCGAGAAACTCGATCCCTCCTTCGGGCAGATGGCGGACGAGGTCGCCCGTGGCATAGAGCCGCCCGCCGGGCGCACCGCCGAATGGATCGGGAATGAACCTCGCCGCCGTCTGCTCGGGCAGCCCGAGATAGCCGCGGGCCACGCTTTCGCCGCCGACGTACAACTCGCCGGCGATCCCCCGTGGAACGGGCTGGAGCCTCGGGCCCAGGACATAGACCTGGACATTGGTGAACGGCCGGCCCAGGGGTACGGAGACCGAAGAGGGCGGCTCGCTGCCGTACCGGTGGGTCAGCACGCCGACGGTGGTCTCCGTTGGACCATAGTGATTGAAGACGGCGCAGGAAGCGAGCGACCGCACCCGCTCGACCAGGCTCCAGTGCAGCACGTCGCCACCCAGCACCAGCGCCTGGCGAGGAAGAATGCTCCCCGCGAGCTCGGAGCGCAGCAGTGCCGCGAGGTGGGACGGCACGATCTTCAGGCAGTCCGCGCCACCGGTCGACGCGAGATCGTCAGCCAGCGCCTCGGGATCTCCCACCCTCTCCGCGGAGATGACACACAAGGTCCCGCCGGTGCACAGCGAGGTGAACAGCACCGTGTGACCGAGATCCGCGGCGAAGGTGGAGACCATTCCATAGCGACATCCATCGGCCGGCGGCAGCCTCTCCCACAGACCGTACAGGTAGTTGAGCAGCGAACCGTGGGTAACGGACACTCCCTTCGGTACACCGGTCGAGCCCGAGGTAAAGAGGACATAGGCCAGGTTCTGCACCGAGACCGTGCTGCGCGGCGCCTCCCCCGGTCCGCCGGCCTCGCCGGTCTCAGCCAGCGCCATCTCGTCCAGACAGAGCACATCCCACGTCCCCTCCGGCAGAGCGGCCGCCAGCTCCCGTCGTGTCACCACCACGGGTGGGCGCAGGCAGGCGAGGATGGAGGCGATCCTCTCGCCGGGCAGCTCCACTTCCAGGGGAACGTAGGCACCGCCGGCCTTGAGCACGGCCAGCAGAGCGATCACCATCTCGACCGAGCGTTCGAGCCAGAGGACCACGGCGGCCTCAGGCCCTACTCCGCGGCGCCGCAGCCGTTGCGCCAGCCGGTCGGAGCGTGCCTCGAGCTCGGAGTAGCTGATCCAATGCCCGTCGCACACCACCGCGGGACGGTCCGCGGCGCGCGCGGCGTTGCCGGAGAACAGCCGGTGGACGAGCTCCTCGGGACGGGAAAGGCGCGGCGGGTTGAAGCCGGCGAGGAGCTCGCGCCGCTCGTCTTCCGGCAGCATCTCGAGCTCGTCGATCCGCGCCTCGGGGTCGCGGATCGCGGCCGCGAGGAGCGTCTCGAACTGCGCGGCGAGGATCTCGGCATAGCGGGTCGTCCAGCGCCCCGAGTCGATCTGCAGCTCCAGGAGAAGAGAGCCCGGGCCGGCCGCGCAACAGAGCGCGAGATCGAAGCGCTCCGCGCTCAGGAAGCGCTCGACCTGGAGGAACGACAGAGGGCCGGCCGAACGGCGGATCTGGCGCTCTTCCCAGGCGAAGCCGAAGGGGAAATAGGGCGGGCCGCCCGCCTCGTCCGGCGGCAACGCCTCCTCGATGCGGAACGACTCCTGCCACTCCGCCCCTTCCTGCAGCGCAACGTCGACGCGCTGCACCAGCGCCAGGAAACGCAGCCCCTCTTCGAGGCCGGAATGCACCGGATGACAGAGAGCCATGGGGCCGAGCACTCCCTGCAGGAGCTCGTGATCACGCCCCGGCCTCACGGCGCCGACCACCACCTCGCGCTCGCCCGTGATCCGGCCCACGAACGCCAGCCAGGCAGCGAGCAGGAACGCCTGGCCCGGCGCACCGCAGCGTCCGGCGGCCTCCTCCAACGCGGCCGGCACCAGCTGCCGGCGCACCGTCGAGAGCTGCACCTCGGCTTTCACCTCGGTACCGGCACCGGCGCGCGCTTCGAACGGCAGCCGCAACCGCGCCATCGA
>DASPJI010000701.1:0-7448 GCA_035628695.1 Thermoanaerobaculia bacterium
GAGATCATCCAATCCATCCACCTCTCCCTCCCCGACACCTTCCTCCGCTACCTGCCCGCCGAGCCCAAGGAGCCTCGAGGCCGCCCCGCCCTGCGCCGCCTCGCCACCCATCTCACCGATCCCGCCCGCGGCCACCACCTCCTCGCACCCCCACCGGGAGGGGGGGCGGGTCTGCCGGGGGCGGAGCGGCCGGCGCAGGCGACTGGCAGCGTGGGAGGGGGGCAGGGCGGAGCGCACACGAAGGAGCCGAGCAGGTCCGGCCCGCCCCCGGCAGACCCGCCGAAGTGGCTGGACCGCCTCGCACCCTCCACCCTCCGTCTCCTCCTTTTCGGCGGCAAGGGAGGGGTCGGCAAGACCACCTGCGCCGCCGCCGCCGCCCTGACTCTCGCCGCGCACCGCCCGCATGCCCGCGTCCTGCTGGTCTCCACCGACCCCGCCCACTCCCTGGCCGACGTGCTCGACACCTCCGTGGGAGACGACGAGCGCCCCATCCCCAACACCTCGCCCAACCTCCGGGTCCGGGAGCTCGACGCGGTCCAATCCTTCACCCGCTGGCGCGACCGCAACCGAGGGGAGGTGGGAGGGGTCCTGGGAGCCCTCACCGGCAACACCGCGGACGGGGAGGCGCTGACCCGGCTCCTCGACTCTCCCCCGCCGGGTGTCGACGAGCTGCTCGCGCTCTCCTACCTGCTGGAGGCGGCCGCCGGCAAGGAGGAGGGGGAGGACGCCTTCGGCCTCGTGGTGGTGGACACCGCGCCCACCGGGCACGCGCTGCGCCTCCTGGAGATGCCGGAGGCCGCCCTGGCCTGGGACCACGCCCTCCTGTCGCTGCTCCTCAAGTACCGGCAGGCCCTGGGGCTGGGCGACTTCGCTGCCGGGTTGGTGGACCTGTCGAAGAGCCTCAAGCGTTTCCGGACCCTCCTCTCCGACCCGGAGCGCTCCCGCTTCGTGGCCGTCACACGCCGCGGCGAGCTCCCCCGGCGGGAGACGGAGCGGCTGCTCCGGAAGCTCGCGCGGCTCTCCATCCCCGCGCCCACGGTGCTGCTCAACGCCGTGCCGGAGACCCCATGCCCCTGGTGCGGGCCGCCGGCCGGGAGCCGGCCCCCGGCCGGCGGGTGCGATATCATGACCGCCCCCGCCGTGTTCCCCCCGCCCCGCGGCGCCGGCGTCCTGGCCGCGTGGGCCCGGACCTGGAAGGAAACGGGATGAGCCGAGCGACGTATCTCTACTGCCTCGTCCGGACCCAGAGCGGCAACCCGCCGCCCCTGGACGGAGTCCCCCCGGGACTGCCCGGCTGCGCGCCACCGCGTCTCGTCGGCCTCGCGGAGGCGGGCGACGGGCTCTGGCTCGTGGTGGCCGACGCCCCCCTGCCCGGCTATGACGGCGACGAGATCCAGCGCCACCTCCAGGATCTCTCCTGGGTCTCCGAGCGCGCCCTGGCCCACGAGGCCGTGGTGGAGCACTTCCTGGCCGCCGGCACGGTGATTCCGATGAAGCTCTTCACCCTCTTCGCCGGCGACGAGCGCGCCGCCGCCTACGTGCGGGGCGAGGGCGAACGGCTGGAGCGGGTGCTGGCACGCGTCGACGGCTGCCTCGAATGGGGGGTGCAGGTGCGGCTCGACGAGGCCCGCGCCCGCGAGGTGGTGGCCGTCGAGGCGCGGAGCGGGTCCGGCGGACAGAGCGCCGGCAAGGGCTTCCTGCTGCGCAAGAAGTTGGAGCAGGAGGGGGCCCGGACCCTCGCCGAGCGGCTGCGGTCCGAGGCCGGGGAGGTCTTCGAGGGACTGGCGGAGCAAGCCGCGGAGGCCATCCGGCGCGAGCCCCCTTCGCCCGAGGCGGCCCGCCGCATGCTGCTGGACGGCGCGTTCCTGGTCCCGCGGGAGCGGAGCGCCGCGTTCGAGAGCGAGGTGGCGCGCGCCGCCGAGCGCCTCGCCGGCCGCGCCTGTGAGCTCACCCTCACCGGCCCCTGGCCCCCCTACAACTTCCTGGAGGAGGGGCGATGAGCCCCCGCGAGGACGGCGAGGAGGGGCAGGCCGCCCTGGAGTTGTTCGAAGGGGGGGAGGGCTCTCTCCTCGATCTGGCGGACCACCTGCTGAACCAGGGGGTGGTGCTCACCGGCGACGTGGTCATCGGCCTCGCCAACGTCGACCTGATCTACCTGCGGCTGTCGGTGCTCCTCTGCGCCGCCGACCGCGTCCTTCCCCAGGCGGAGACGCCGGAGACCACCAAGCCTTGAGCCCCCTCTATGTCTATGCCCTGATGGCCGGCGAGCCCGAGGAACCTCTCGGGGCCGGCCTGGCCGGCGAGCCCCTGCAGCTCCTCTCCAGCGCCGGATTGCGCGTTGTGGCGGGCGATATGGCCGCGCGTCCCGCGCCGGCTCCCGCGGCCCTGGAAGCCCATGATGCCGTGGTGCGGCGCCTGGCCGAGCGGGCCGCCGCCGTCCTGCCGGTCCGCTTCGGGGAGTGGGTGGAGGGGGAGGAGGCCCTCGCCGAGCGGCTCGCTCCGCGGGCCGCGTCGCTCGCCGAGGCGCTGGCGCTGGTCCGCGGGTGCGTCCAGATGACGCTCCGGGTCTTCGGCGAGCCGTCGCAGGTGGAGTTTCAGGATCCGGCGGATCGGTCGGACCGGTCGGATCTCTCGGAGCCGGCTCCGGGGCCGGGCACCCGTTACCTGGCCGCGCGGCGGCGCGAGTTCGAGCGGTCGCGCTCGCTCCCCGAGATCGAGCCGTTGCGGAAGGCTCTGCAGCCGCTGCTGCGGGCGGAGCGGGTGCGGCGCCAGGAGACCGGCCGGCTCGTGGGGACCGCCTACCACTTGGTGCCACGCGAGGCCGCCGGCGCCTACCTGGGGACGCTCCAGGCGGTCGGCGGGACGGAGGGGCGCCTGCCCGCCGGCCACCGGGTGGCGGCGAGCGGGCCGTGGCCGCCGTACGCCTTCGGGCCGGAGGGGCTGCCGTGAGCACGCGTGAGGTGGTCCAGCTCGCCGTCGAGGAGGTCGAGGCGCTCCGTGCCGAGCTGGAGCGTCACGCATCGGCCGAGGCGCCGCGCTGGAACGCCGATCCGGAGGAGGTGCAGCGCTCGGTCGCCCGGCTCGTGCTGGCGCTGGTGGAGTTCCTCCGCAGGCTGCTGGAGCGGCAGGCGATCCGGCGCATGGAGGCCGACACCCTGACCCCCGAAGAGGTCGAGAACATCGGCGTCGCCCTCATGCGCCTGGAGGAGACGCTGCACGAGATCGCCGCGCGCTTCGGCCTCGATCCCGAGGAGCTGAACCTCGATCTGGGACCGCTCGGCCGTCTGATCTAGCGGCCGTTCTTCCGGGATGGGGTCCATTCCGGAGCGAGCTGCCGCCGTTCGGCGGGGAATGGCCATCGTTCCCGTGGGAATGACGGCCATTCCTCTGCTCAGGTCGCCTGGCGGCGGAGCCGCAGGAGCGCCGCCGCCAGCGCCGCGAGGGCGGTCAGGCTGATGGCCACTCCCCGGAGGAGGAGCGGCTGGTGGTACTCCAGCACGATCTCGTGCTCGCCGGCCGGCACCTCGACGCTCATCTGCCCCGCCGCTGTCGGCCAGACCGGGACCGCCGCCCCATCCACCGCCGCCCGCCAGCCGCCGTCGAAGGTGACCGCCGCGGTGAAGAGCGCCGGCGCCTCCGAGGTGTAGCGCATCCGCATCCGCTGGCGCTCGTCGGTGAACTCCACGGTCTGTGGCCGGCCGGCGTAGGTCACGGGAGCCGTGGGGGCGCCCGGACGGACGGCGTGCTCGTGCCGGTGGACGAGCCAGCCCTGGGCGCGCGCCTCCTGCAGCGCCGCCTCCCAGGTGGGATGGAAGCTCGCCCGCGGCACGAACCGGAAGCGCGGGAGGAGGAAGGGGTTGGGCACGGCCTGCATCGGCGGCGCCGTCGGGTCGCGCGCCAGCTCGGCGGCCCACGCGCCGGGCTCCTTGTGGAGGAGCGCCGTGCCGACGTTCCACACCCCCATGTAGCGGAACGCCCTCTCTGGCTCCTCCCACTCCTCGTGCAGCGTGGTGAGGGCCCGCCGCGCCCAGCCGGTGAGCATCAGGTCGTAGTCCTCGTGCAGGGCATAGGGGATCTGCCAGAGGAGCCCCGCGTAGGGGGTCAGCCGGGCGAGGGCCGCCCGGGTCACGGCGCTTCTCGGGTCCCCTCCGCGCAGGACGGCCCGGGGCTCGTCGCCACGCGGCGGCTCGACGAACAGCCGGCCGCCGTGCGGGCGCGGCAGCCGTGCGAGAGGGGGCGGCTCGCGATAGATCTCCACGGGAACCGTGTCCACCAGCCCATGGCCGTAGTGCCAGAGGTCCGCGGCGAGCAGGCCGACGGCGAGGACCTCGAGCGTGCGGCGGGAGGGGCGGCGGGAACGGCAGAGGGCCAGGAGGCCGGTCACCGCCGCCGCCATGCCCACGGCCGTCCATCCCTCCCGCCGCAGGAAGGCCAGGCCCGCCTCCCGGGCGGCCGGAGTGAGGCCCGGCGGGCCGTGCTCGGCGATGAACCCCCGCGCCGCGTCCGGCCTGAGATAGAGGAGGCCGGTGAGGGCGAGCGCCATGAGCAGGAACAGCGCCGCCAGGGCCAGGGGGAGGTCGGCGCGCTCACGGCGATCACCGCGCTCGTCCAGGAGCCGCTGCCAGCCGAGGATCCCGGCGAACCCCAGGGCGGCGCTGCTCAGCACCGCGAACTTCTCGGGGAAGCGGAGCACCGCGAGCATCGGGACCGCCTCCCGCATCGCCTCGTAGAGCGGGTTGTGGCGCCCGAGCGCCAGGAAGGCGCCGGCGATGACGGCGAGCACCCAGGCGGACCGCCGCGGCACCGGGCCCCGCAGCAGACCCGCGAGGCCGGCCACCACCAGGAGCAGTCCCGGATAGAGGGAGGGGACGTAGGGATAGTCGCCGTCGTGGAGCTTCCAGCCGAAGAACAGCCCCTCCTGGTTGCGCGCCGGATCGCCGAAGAAGCGCGGGAAGGCCACCTCGGCCAAGCGCGCCGGCGGCGCCGACCAGGAGGTGCCCGCGCGGGCGTCCAGCCCGCCGCTCCGCGGGGAGTCGGGCAGGCGCCGCAGCGTCGGCAGGAGCTGGGCCGCGGCGAGCAGGAGGGCCACGAGGAGGACCGCGGCTAGGCGCAGGGCGGTCCCACGGCGGGCCGGGGCGCCGGAGCCGCGGGCGAGCAGGGGCGCCGCGGCGAGGGCCAGCAGTGCGAGGCCGCTGATCACGGCGGCGGCGGGCTCGCCGGCCAGCAACTGGAGAGCGAGCGCGCCGCCGGCGAGGAGCGCCGAGCGCCAGCGGCGGCTCTCCTCGCCCGTCGCGAGGGCCTCCGACCCCCAGGCCGCGACCCAGGGGAACCAGGCCATGCCGCAGAAGAAGTTGAAGCTGCTGAGGAGCGACAGGAACGCGCCGCTGCCGGCATAGCCGACTCCGGCCAGCGCCGCCGCGCCCGTGCCGCAGCCCAGCCGCCGCGCCAGGAACCAGCCACCGGCGAAGGCGATGCCGGCGTGGAGCACCACCAGGAGCGTCAGCCCATAGGGGGCGGGGACCGGCAGCGCCACCCAGGACAGCGGGTAGAAGGCGGCGTAGTTCGGGTTCGAGAGGATCGGCTGGCCGCCGTGCAGGAACGGGTTCCAGGAGGGCAGGGCGCCGGCGCCTCCGGCGAGCTGTGCGAAGGTGAGCCGCAGCGGCAGATGGAAGACCGGGACGTCCCGGTTGGCCAGCGCCCGCCCCGGTACGAGGAGCGGGGCCAGCAGGACGGCGAGCCAGGCCAGAGCCAGGAGGAGCGGCAGGAGCGGGAGGGTCGCGGCGGAACGGCGCATGCGGCGGCGGATTGTACCGCCGCGACCTCCTCTCTACGGAGTCGCCGGAGCGGGGGCTTCGACGCCGCTCTTCTCGGGCCAGCGGACGAAGAAGCCGTCCGCCCAGACGATGTCCTGGGCGTAGTCGGTCGGCTCGAAGGCCGACACCGCGTAGTCCGCCCGGTCGGCCTGCCGGTCCTGGCCCAGGCTGCGGATCAGCATCACCTGCCGCGACAACGGCGAGTCGTTGCGGAGGTAGTACTCGTACGGGTACTTCCAGCCGTCGACCGGTGGCACCTCCTGCATGTACTGCGGCACCATCAGCGCCTTGATCTGGTCGGCGTCCTTCTTGCCCGGGTTGTAGTCCGCGATCTTGACGGAGCTCTCCGAGCCCGCCGCCGCGGCTCCGACCTGATCGGTCAACCAGGAGAACATCGCCGTGCCGGTAATGCGCATGTCGGCGATGGTCTTCTTCTGTTTGGCCTTGTTCATGGCATCGAGCAGGTTCGGGATCAGCATCGCGGCGATGAGGCCGATGATGGCGATCACGATCAGCAGCTCGATGAGCGTGAAGCCCTGCCGTGCGTTCCCGATCCGAGGCATCCCTCGCATTGGAAAAATCCCCCCTTTGGACCTGATTGAACTGCTTACATCTCCAGTCTAGAGCAAGGCCGGTGCCAGCTTTGGCTTTTCGGTAACAACAATGAAATCAACAGTTTGGCTGGAGAGGGGGCGCGCCGCTGACAAAAAGGGTCAGCCGAGCGGCAAAGGCTGTCACCGGGGGGCGGCGTAGGCCTCGACGATCCGGATCATGCGCTCGCGGCCGAGGTCGAGCTCGGCCAGGGGGATGCGCTCGTCCGGGTTGTGGATGCCGCGGAGGTCGTCCGGTCCGAGGGCGAAGGGGGAGAGGCCGTAGGCGGGGATGCCGCGCTCCCGGAAGAAGCGCGAGTCGGTGAAGCCGGAGACCAGGGCGGGGACCACCGGCGCGTCGGTCTCCGCGAGCGTCCGCTGGACGGCGTCGTAGAAGCGGCCGGAGGCGGGGGAGGGATCGGCCGACGGCGAGGTGACGAGGACCCGCACCCGGAAGCCGTTCCCGAGGGTGCGGCGGATGGTCTCCAGTAGCTCGTCGCCGTCGGTGTCGGGCAGCATGCGGATGTCGATGCTGGCGGCGGCCTGGCCGGGGATGACGTTGATCCGGCCGCCGCCCCTCAGCACCGTCACCTGGATCGTGTCGAGGAAGAGGCCGGCCAGGCCCGGCGGCAGGAACTCGCTCGGGCCGCCGGGGGTGACGATCTGTTCGATCCGCGAGTAGACGCGGCGCCAGTGCTCGTTCTGGTACGGCGCCAGCGCCTGCAGGTAAGCGCCGGCCGGCGCCGACACCCGCCAGCGGGGGGGCAGCTCCAGCAGGCGGGCGAGCCCGAGGACGAGCTGGTGGTTGGCGCTCTCCGGGTTGAGGCCGGAGCCGTGGCCGCCCCGCCCGGTGGTCGTCACCCCAGCCAGAGCGGCCGCTTCTGCGCCACCTCGATCCCCCAGGAGAGGGTCCGGCCGTCGGGGGCGACCTCGTTGCGTCCGCCCTCACCGGCCACCGCCTCGACGCCCCGGAAGATCTCCGGGTGGTGCTCGAGGAGCCAGGCGGTGCCCTGGGCCCCGCCGTTCTCCTCGTCGGCCACGGCGA
>DASPJI010000702.1:0-3123 GCA_035628695.1 Thermoanaerobaculia bacterium
CGCCGGCCAGGAACAGGTCCTGGACCTTCTCCTCCATGCCGGTCAGGTCCGCCCCCCCGGTCCACGGGTTGAAGCGGCGGGCGAAGTCCAGGTACTTCTCCTGGATCGTGCCGAAGGGGGCCTCCTCGGGAACCCCCAGCAGGTCGAAGGAGTCCTGCCGGCGATAGGAGAGGTAGGCCTGCATCACCTCGTTGCGCCGGCGCTCGGCCTCGGGGGAGACGGCGGGGATCGACATGGTCGCCGACATCGCCGGCCGGGCCGGTGCCGCCGTGGGGGCGGCGGCGGCCGTCGCCACTGTCCCCGTCGTGGGCATGGCGCCGGTGGGCAGGCGGGGCAGCGCGTCCGCGGGACCGACCGCGCCGATCGTGGACAGCGCGTAGATCACCCGGGTGATCTCGTCCAGGGGCATGCCGCTCGCCTCCGCCAGCTCACCCAGCCGGCGGCCGGCGCGCAGGGCCTCGACGAGCTGGGCCTGGCGCTGGTTGAGCTTGATATCCTCCAGCGGGAAGGGGGGCGTGGGGTGGAGGGCGAGCTTCTTGCCCACCAGCGGCCCCACGGCCATGTCCACCTCTTCCTGGGGGGAGCACTTGGTGACACCGGTGACGATGAGCTGCGGCACCTTGACCTTGAGGGAGGAGTCCAGGGGCGGGAGCTCGGCCAGGGTCCGGAACTCGCCGTCGCGCCAGGTGAAGACGTCCAGCAGCTTCTGGGCGAGGTTCGCCTGCAGGATCTTGAACAGCTCGACGGCGCTCACCAGCCCCTGCTCGAGGAGCACCTCGCCCAGGGGGACGCCGTGCGCCGCTGAGCGGGAGAGGCAGATGCTGAAATCCTCCTCGGAGAGCTTGCCTTCGGCGACCATGTACCGGCCGAGCGTCTCGTGCGCCAGGTTGGACCGGCAGTCGACAGGCACGCCCTCTTCGAGGACGATCTTCTTCCAGAGCTGGCGGCGGCGGATCTCCAGCACCAGCGTCCGCTTGCGGAGGGCGAACGAGAACAGCAGGGCCGGGAAGGCGACCTGTGGGAAGGTCCCCTCCTGCAAGCGGGAGAGATCGTCGACCTGCTCGGACGTAAGAATCACGCGGCAGCCTTTCGCGCGCGAGGCAATCGCTCAGAGAAAAACTGCCATGGAGGCTAACCGGTGAGCCCGGATGTGTCAATGAGGCCCGAGATGTTGTTCGACGGTCCCGAGGGGGGCGGCCTCACGCTGGCCCTCGCGCACGGCGCCGGGGCGCCGATGGACTCCCCCTTCATGAACACCGTGGCCCATGGCCTGGCGGCGGAGGGGGTGCGCGTGGCGCGCTTCGAGTTCCCCTACATGCGGGCGCGAAGGGAGCCTGCCTCCGGCAGCGGGCGCCGCGGCGGCGCGCCGGATCGCGAGCCCGTGCTGCGCCAGGCCTGGCTCGCCGTGGTGGAGGAGCTGGGGGGCGGCGGGCGGGTGGTGGTCGGCGGCAAGTCGATGGGCGGCCGGATCGCCAGCATGATCGCCGATGAGTGCGGCGCGCGCGGCGTGGTCTGCCTGGGCTACCCGTTCCATCCGCCGGGGCAGCTCGAGAAGCTGCGCACCGCCCATCTGGAGCACCTCCGCACCCCGGCGCTCATCGTCCAGGGGACCCGCGACCCGTTCGGCACGCGGGAGGAGGTCGCGGGCTACGCGCTGTCGTCGGGCATCCGCCTCCACTGGCTGGAGGACGGCGACCACTCGTTCAAGCCGCGGGTCTCCTCCGGCCACACCGAGGCGCAGCACCTCCGCGAGGCGATGGCGGCGGTGAAGTCCTTCCTGGGCTCCCTGGCCTGACGTGGCCGACTTCTCTTCATCCTTCTCTCCCTATGCGGGCCAGCTCGCGGCCCTCGGCGCCGCGAGCGGCTGGGCCGTGTCCACCCTGGCGTTCGAGACGGCGTCGCGGCGGATCGGGTCGATGCCGGCGAACTTGGTGCGGCTGCCCATCGCCTTCGCCTTCCTGACGCTGGCGGCCTGGCTGGCGCGGGGCAACCCCTTGCCGGCGGACGCCTCGCCGCACGCCTGGATCTGGCTGGGCGTCTCCGGCCTGGCCGGCTTCTCGTTCGGCGACCTCTGCCTCTACCGCGCCTACCTGCTCATCGGGCCGCGGCTGTCGAGCCTGATGATGTCGCTCGTCCCCCCGCTGGCCGCGCTGATCGGCTGGGCCGTGCTGGGGGAGACGCTCTCGGGGCGGGACCTGCTCGGCATGGGCCTCACCCTGGGAGGGATCGTCTGGGCGATCCTGGAGCGCCAGCCCCGCGGCTCGGCGGCGTCCGCCGGGCACCCTCCCATGACCGGCCTCGCCCTGGGATTCGGCGGCGCCCTGGGGCAGGCGGTGGGTCTGATCCTCAGCAAGCTCGGGATGGGGAGCTATCACCCGCTGGCGGCCAACCAGATCCGGGTGATCGCCGGCTTCCTGGGCTTTGCCGCCATCTTCACCGTCCTGGGGATCTGGCCGCGCGTGGGGTCGGCGCTCCGCGACACCCGGGCCCTGGGCTTCGCCACCCTGGGGGCCTTCTTCGGCCCGTTCGTCGCCGTATCGCTGTCGCTGGTGGCGATCCGCGCCACCACGGCCGGGGTGGCGGCCAGCATCATGGCCACGACGCCGATCCTCGTCATCCCGCTGGTGATCCTGCTGCGCGGCGAGCGGGTGGGGCTCGGCGGCCTGGGCGGGGCGGTGTTGGCGGTGGCCGGGGTGGCGCTGCTGTTCCTCTGAGCCATGCTTCTATACCATTGACTCCCAACCGGCTCCGGGCCTAGGATGGAGGGGTTTCCACAGCGCACTCTGTGCTCGTTCGCACGTTCATTCAAGGAGGTCGAGGAATGAAGTTTGATCGCTCCCTCTGGCTGGCTGGGGCCGCGACATTCGCGCTGCTCCCCGTGCTGGCCGCTCCGGCCTTTGCCGGCCCCCGGCCGGTCGGCCCGGAGTTCCGTGTCAATCTGACCAGCGAGTTCAAGCAGCTCAACCCGCAGGCGGCGTACAACAACGCCGGCCAGGCCCTGGTGGTCTGGGAGAACCCCCAGCACGGGATCCGCGGCATCTATTACAACTCCAACGGCCAGCCGGTGGGCGCCGAGATGTCCCTGGTGCCGAACCAGACGCTGGGCGCGATCCCGGCCCGTGG
>DASPJI010000703.1:0-4033 GCA_035628695.1 Thermoanaerobaculia bacterium
AAGCTCACCAGCTTGACCTCGTCGACCTCCGGCAGGCGGGCCATGGCGCGGGACAGCTCCTCGGCGAAGCGCTCGCCGCCGCCCAGCAGGGATTCCGGCGCGAAGTAGGTCGGGCTCACGTGGCAGACCTTCATGACGCCCACTGCACCCAGCGCGGGCGGAGGAAGCCGGCGGCGTTGATGGCGAGCTGCCCGGCGAGGGCGACACCCGAGCTCAGGAGGTTGAACAGCAGCACGCCCGAGGTGGTGGAGAGGGGGAGCAGTGCCGCCAGCGCCGCCTGGGAGAGGGCCAGGGAGAGAACCGCTCCCCCCTGCCAGCGGGTCCAGGAGCGGGCCAGGTTCACCGCCACCGCGTAGCCGTCCAGGAGCGTCAGCCCCGCGGCTGCCACCACCAGGAGCAACTCGCGGTGCAGACCCGAGTAGCTCTCCCCGAGGAGGAGCAGGAACAGGCCCGGGAAGAGGGCCGCTGCCGCCAGCATCCCCAGGGCGACGGTGGCGAGCAGGGCTCCGAACTGGAAGTAACGGGCGCGGTACAGCCGGTCGTCCGTGATCCGCGCCAGGCGCGGCAGGAAGACGACGCCGGTGAGCCCGGAGAAGATCCCCACCACCAGGCCGAGCCGTCCGAGCGCCCCGACCTCGGCGATGTTGCGGGCCGAGCCGAACGTCGCCGCCAGCCAGACCACCAGCGGCCCCTGGACCGCGAAGTAGAGGGCACTGGGCAGCGTCGGCAGGAGGTAGCGCAGCACCCGGCGCCGGGACTCGGCGGCGTCCGTCTTACTCTCCGGCACGGCGGCGCCCTGCCGCGCCAGCCAGGCCGTCACCGCCGTGCCGGCCGCCGCGGCGGCGACGCCCAGCCAGCCGTAGAGGAGCCCGGCGGCGATCATCGCCCCCGCCGCCAGGAGCCGGAAGGCTGCCCCCGCCAGCTCCGCCCGGTAGGAGAGCCCGTAGCGGTCGGCCAGGCGCAGGAGGAGCACCCGGATCGACGCGCCGATCTGGAACCAGACCCCGACCGCGACGGCCGCCGCGGCGAGGGCGGTCTCCACCGCGCCGAAGCCGCGCTCCATGGCGATCCGCGGGAACACCGCCAGCACGGCGAGGCTTCCCAGCAGGAAGGCCCAGCGGCGCAGCGACAGCACGGCGGCCACGTAGCTCCCGAAGTCCTCCCCCTCCCGCGCCGAGCGATGGAAGAAGTGGACGAGCGAGGTGGTGCTCCCCAGGTCCGAGGCGAAGGTGAAGAAGGTGATCACCGACGACGCCAGGGTGTAGAGGGCGAAGTCCCGCACCGGCATGAAGTTGATGAACAGCAGGCCGGCCGCGATCCCCGCGAGCTGGGTGAGGGTCTGCGCGGTGAAGTAGGCGGAGAGGATCTTCACCCAATTCCGCAGGCGCGAGGGGACCGGTTCCATCAGCCCCTCCCTCCGAGGGGGATGCCGAATTCCTCCAGCACCCGCACCGCCAGCTCCCGCGACTGCCCGCCGAGATTCCGGACGCGGGTCTCGCCGGGGAGGAGCCACTCCATCACCGGGATGTAGAAGCCGGTCTTCGGACGGTCGAAGAGCGCCGCCGGCAGCTCCGGGGCGGTCTGCCGCACCAGCGCCGCCTTCCCCCGGCTGCGGGCGGGCTCGAAGCCGGCGGCGGCGAGGGCCTCGCGCAGGCGCGCGTCCACCCAGGGCACCCGCAGCTCCACCGACCAGGCCATGGAGGCCCAGTCCGAATCCCGCAGGAGCTGGTTCCGCATGTACCGGGCGGTCTCGAAGGCATGGACCGCCAGCCAGGGATCTCCGTTCGCGGTCGCCACCTTACGGACGTCCGCCACCGGGTCATAGCCGCTCAGCCCCTCCGCGGCGAGGTCCGGTCCCAGGAGGGCGGGCAGCTCCTCGGGGAGGAACAGGGCGCGCCGCAGGAAGTAGGCGCCGGCCAGGTCGCCGCCATAGCGCAGCAATCCCCGCATCTTGGGCTGGTCCGGCCGCAGCCGTCCCGCCACAGCCGGCCAGAGGGACGCGAGCCCCGGCAGCCGCCGCCCCCAGCGGGCCGCCTTCACCCCCTTGGGGACATCGATAAAAGATGGATAGCTGCCGAACAGCTCGTCGCCGCCCAGGCCGGACAGCACCACCGTCAGCCCCGCCTCATGGGCCGTGCGGCTCACCAGATAGGTGTTGAACCCGTCGATGCTCGGCTGGTCCATGGCCGCGACCGCGCCGGACCAGAGGCCGAGGAACTCCTCCCGGCCCACCCGCCGCTCCACGTGGCGGGTCCCCAGCGTCTTCGCCACCTCGGCGGCCAGCGGCGCCTCGTCCAGCGGCGTGCCGGCGAGGCGGTCGAAGCTCAGAGTGAAGGTGACCGGCGGCTCGGGGAGGTGGCGCCGGGCGAGGGCGGCGATGAGGCTCGAGTCGAGCCCCGCCGAGAGGAAGACCGCCACCGGGACGTCCGAGACGAGATGGGCGCGGACGGCGTCGTCCAGGGCGGAGCCCTCTCCCCCCGGCCCCCTCTCCCGCCTCCCCTCCTCCCTCCCCGGGAGAGGGGGAGGCGGGAAGGAGTAGAAGAGGGCGGGCTCGCTGAGACGGCCGTCCTCGACCTTCAGATAGCTGCCGGCGGGGAGGGCTCGGACGGCGCGGCGGATGGTGAGCGGCTCCGGCACCGAGCCCCAGAGGAGGAAGCCGGCGAGGCCGGCGGGGTCCACGTCCAGGGGGATCGCGCCGCCCCTCTCGATCGCCTTCACCTGCGAGGCGAAGCGGAGGGTTCCTCCGTGCGTCGAGTAGTAGAGCGGCTTGATGCCCAGCGGATCGCGGGCGAGGAGGAGCGTCTTCGTGGCGTCGTCCCAGATGGCGAGCCCGAACATGCCGCGCAGGCGGGGGAGCATGGCCGTCCCCTCCCGGGCATAAAGGGCGAGCACCACCTCGGTATCGCTCCGCGACCGGAACCGCTCGCCCGTCCGCTCCAGCTCCTGCCGCAGCTCCAGGAAATTGTAGATCTCGCCGTTGAGCACGATGTGAAAGCGCCCGTCCGCCGAAGCCATCGGCTGGGCGCCTGCGGGCGAGAGGTCGAGGATCGCGAGCCGCCGGCTGGCCAGGGCCGCCCGGCCGCAGGGCGACACCCACGCCCCTTCACCATCCGGCCCGCGAGCCGTCATGGCGTCCCGCGTTCGGATCAGCTCCCCGGAGTCGATGGGCGGAGCCGCCTCCGCCAAGCGCACGATGCCGTTGATCCCGCACATGATCTAGACCAACCGCCCCAGAAGCGGCTCCAGCCGGCTCCAGAAGCGCTCGACGGAGAACTCGCTCCGCCAGCGCCGCCGGCCTGCTTCGCCCATCTTCCGGGCGACATCCGGATTCTCCAGCAGACGCTCCAGCGCCCCGGTCAGCTCCCCGGGATCGTCCGGGTCCACCAGCAGCCCGGTCCCGCCGTCCGCCACCACCTCCTCGGCGGCGCTCGCCCGGGCCGCGACGCACGGCTTGCCGGCGCGCATCGCCTCCAGGTAGACGAGGCCGAACCCCTCGCCGCGGCTGGGCATGGCGAAGACCGCGCACCGGCCGTACATCCCGGCCAGGGTGGCCTCGCTCACGAAACCGGTGAAGACCACCCGCGAGGCGATCCCCAGAGCGCGGGCCTTCTCCTCCAGCCGCGGCCGGTCGTCCCCCTCGCCGGCGATCACCAGCCTGGCGCCGGGCAGCCGCGGCATGGCTTCGAGGAGCTGGTCGTGCCCCTTGTAGCGCTCGGTGGAGGCCATCCGCCCGACGATGAGGAGGAACCCCTCGCCGGCCCGTTCCAGAAGGCTGCCGTCCACCTCCCCCGCGGGCGGACGCTCCTCCAGGGCGAGGGGGAGCACGGCGGTCCCGTCCAGCCCGGGGCAGAAGGGGCGAGCCCGCTCCAGGGTATGGGTCGAGATGGCGAGGCGGACCGTGGCGTTCGCCAGCGCGCGGGCGCGGTCCCAGCTCAGTGGGCGCCAGACTTCGATGCCGTAGAGCGGGATCAGGTACGGGGCGCGCAGCCGGGAGGGGAGATAGGCCTGCACCCGGGACGGCCCCAGCAGATCG
>DASPJI010000704.1:0-2223 GCA_035628695.1 Thermoanaerobaculia bacterium
GAGGTCGGCGGGCAGGTGTTCACCGACTTCCTGCAGATCGACGCCTCGATCAACCCCGGCAACTCGGGGGGCCCGCTGGTGAACCTCGCCGGCGAGGTGATCGGCGTCAACACCGCGATCATCCAGGGGGCGAACGGCATCGGCTTCGCCATCCCCGCCGACCGGGCGCGCCGGGTGGTGGACGAGCTGCTGCGCTTCGGCGAGCTGCGCCCCGTGTGGACGGGGGCCCGGTTGGTGACCGTCGACCCGGAGATGGCGCGGCGCGCCGGCCTGCCGGTGCCGAGGGGCGCGGCGGTGCTCAAGGTCTATCCGGACTCGCCGGCGACGGCGGCCGGCCTGCGCGAGCAGGACGTCATCGTCGGCGTCAACGGTCGCCCCGCGGCGAGCCGCGAGGAGGTGGCCACGGCGCTCTACACGGTGACTCCCGGCACGCCGGTGCGTCTCGACGTCCGCCGCGGCGAGCAGACGCTGCAGCTCACCCTGCGGGCGGTGCAGCCGCCGGAGCGTCTCGGGATGGAGCTCCTGCGCGTGGGGGTCGGCCTGGTGACCGAGGAGAGCCGCAACGGCTTGGTGGTCCAGCGGGTGATCGCCGGCTCCGAGGCGGCCGAACGGGGGCTGCGGCCGGGGGACGTGGTGCTCGGGGCCAACGGCCAGCGGGCGCGCACCCACGACGAGCTGAGCCGCGAGGTGCTGCGCGGCATCGAGCGCGGCGGGCTGCTCCTCGCCGTCCAGCGCGGCAGGTACGTCTACAACATCGGCTTCCCGCTGTAGGGAGGTGAGGGAAAGCAGGGACACAGGGCGTTCTCCTCTGCGTGACGCGAAGTGAATCGCAACCAGAGGAGAACGATCCGATGTCCCAGTCCAAACTCGCGGCTCCGCAGTTGGTGATCAATAGCCGCATGATTTATTCGAGCTGGATCCCGGCGGACCCCAAGGCCGCCGCGGCGCTGCTTCCGGACCGCCTGACCCCGGCGGCCAACGGTGCCATCTACATGAATCAGTACGTCGTCGATTCGGAGGAGCAGACCTCCGGCTTCGGCGCCTACTCGCTGACCTACATGGGCCTCGACCTGGGCAACGTGACGGCGCCGGACGGCGTCACCCCGGGCCGGTTTTTCACCAACTATTTCAACTCGTCCGAGATCATGCGCGAGTACGTCCGCGAGCGCGGCGTGCCGGCGACGCCGGGCACGACCACGGTCGAGGTGCACGGCCACGAGCTGGAGGCGACGACCTTCGTGGACGGTGTCGCGATCATCCGCACCCGGGCGCGGGTGGGCAAGAAGGTCGGCGTCGTGGCGCGGGGACATCTCACCTATGTCACGCAGCTCGACGGTAAGCTCATCGCCGGCAACTACGCCTACATCGGCGAGCTGGTCGATCCCTTCGAGCTGCAGTCGGTGGAGTTCCTCACCAAGGACCATCCGGCCTGGGCGTTGCGGCCGGCCCAGCCGCTGCAGGTGGTGACCGGCTCGTCCTGGTTCGCCCCGCGCGACTCCTTCGTCTACCCCGGCGGCGAGCGCGAAATCTGATCCATTCCTCAGGAAGGGAGCCCCACCGGCGCCCTGCCGGAGGTCTCCAGCAGGCGCTCGACCCCCTCGGGGTCGAGCGCCTGGCAGAGCAGGAAGCCCTGGCCGTAGTCGCAGTGCATCGCCTTGAGACGGGAGAGCTGCCCCTCCGTCTCCACCCCCTCCGCCACCACCTTCATCCGCAGGCTGTGCGCCAGACCCACGACGGCGCGGACGATCTCGTCCTTCTCGCCGTCAGGCCCCATGCCGCGGATGAACGACCGATCGATTTTCAGGATGTTCACCGGGAACTGCTGGAGCGAGCTCAACGACGAGTAGCCGGTCCCGAAGTCGTCGACGCACAGGCCGATCTCCAGCGCCTTCAGATGCCGCAGCAGGTCCGCGGCGGCCTCCGGGTTCTCGAGGATCGAGCTTTCGGTGATCTCCAGCCGCACGCTCGGCGCCGGCAGGCCCGTGCGGTGGAGGATCAGGCGGATCTGCTCGATGAGATCGGTCTGCAGGAGCTGGCGCCGCGACAGGTTGACGTTGATCGCCAGCGGCGGATCGGACGGATACTCCTGCTGCCACCGGTGTAGCGCCTCGCAGGCTTCGGTGAGCACCCAGCGGCCGATGGGGAGGATCAGCCCGGTCTCCTCCGCGACGTGGATGAACTGATCGGGGGGGACGAGGCCCCAGGCCGGATGCCACCAGCGCA
>DASPJI010000705.1:0-3392 GCA_035628695.1 Thermoanaerobaculia bacterium
ACCGCTCCGCCGTCAGGTCCGGCCGGCCCAGGTAGCCCCGCCCGAGGCCCACGCCACCGATCAGCAGCTCTCCGGCCACCCCCAGAGGCGCCGGCTGCCAATTCCGCTCCGCCACATGCAGGCGCAGGTTGGCGATGGGGCGGCCGATGGGAACCAGCCGCCGCTCGTCGCCCGGCACACAGGCCCAGAAGCTGACGTCCACCGCCGCCTCGGTCGGGCCGTAGAGGTTGTGCAGCTCGCCCGGCATCCCATCGAAGAACCGCTCGGTCAGATCGAACGGCAGCGCCTCGCCGCTGGCCATCACGGCCCGTACCGAGACGCAGCTCGCCCACCGGGCCGTCTCCAGGAGGGCCCGCAGCATCGAGGGGACGAAGTGCAGCACCGTAATCCGCTGCTCCGCGATCAGCTCGGCCAGATAGGCGGGGTCCTTGTGCCCCTCGGGGCGGGCGAACACCAGCGGCGCTCCCACCAGCAGCGGCCAGAAGAATTCCCACACCGACACGTCGAAGCCGAATGGCGTTTTCTGGAGCACCCGGTCGGCCGGGCTCAGGCCATAGGCTTGCTGCATCCAGAGCAGGCGGTTGACGATCGCCCGGTGCGACACCATCGCCCCCTTGGGTTTGCCGGTCGAGCCCGAGGTGAAGATGACGTAGGCCAGGTTCTCGGGCCGGGTTCCGGGAGGCGTCCAGGCAATGTCCTCGCAGCCCGGACCCAGCAGCAGCCGCGGGATGGGCGACGCGGGCAGGAGATCCTCCAGATGTTCCTGGACGAGCACCGCCGTGGCCTCGGCGCTCTCCAGGATTGTCGCCAGCCGCTCCCGCGGATACGAGGGGTCCAGCGGCAGATAGGCGCCGCCGGCCTCCAGCACCCCGAGCAGGCCCACGATCATCTCCAGCGACCGCTCGGCGCAGATCCCCACCACCGAGTCCGGCCCGACCCCCACCGCCACCAGCCGCCAGGCCAGACCCTCCGCCTGCCGGGCGAGTCCGCGGTAGCTCAGGTGCTCGTCTCCAGAGACCGCCGCCACTGCGTCGGGCGTACGCGCCACCTGGGCCTGGATCAGCTCGTGCAGGCAGGCACCGGACGGCGCTCCGTAGTCCGTTCCGGTGTCGTTCCACTCCCGCAGCAGATGCTGTTGCTCGGCCGGCGCCAGCAGGGCGAGATCCGGCACCGGAATCTCCGGTGTCGTGACGGCGCCTTCCAGCAGTCGGATCAGGTGCCCGATCAGACGCTCCGCAGTGGCCCCGTCGAACAGGTCGGTGTTGTACTCCAGGCCGCCGGCCAGCTCGTCCCCCCTTGGCACCAGCCGCAGGCTCATCTCGAACTTCGCCGTCCGGGACTCCACCGCCACGTCCCGAATTGCCAGCCCGGAGATCGCCGTATCTCCATCCGACAGCGACGGCACGTTCTGCACGGCCAGAGTCACCTGGAACAGCGGTGAGTGCCCCAGATCGCGCTCGCTCACCAGCTCCTCGACCAGACGCTCGAACGGGATGTCCTGGTGGGAGAAGCCCTCCAGCGCCGTCCGTCGCACCTGCCGCAGCAGGCCGGCGAAGCCCAGGTCATCCGCCAGCTCCACCCGCAGCGCCAGAGCGTTGACGAAGAGCCCGATCAGCCCCTCGATCTCCCGCCGGTTGCGCCCCGCGATGGGCGAGCCCACCACCACGTCCCGCTGCCCGGAGTAACGGCCCAGCAGAGCCGCGAAACCCGCCAGCAGAACCATGTACGGAGTAGCCCCCTGGCGCCGGGCCAGGGCCGACAGCTCCTGCGAAAGGGACGAGGGCAACACCACCGGCCGGGTAGCCCCGTGGTTGGTCGTCACCGCCGGTCGCGGCCGGTCGGTGGGCAGGGTCAGCCGGGCCGGCGCCCCGGCCAGGTGCCCCCGCCAGTAGGACAGTTGCGACTCCAACACCTCGCCCGACAGCCAAGACCGCTGCCAGACCGCGAAGTCCGCGTACTGCACCGGCAGCTCCGGCAACTCGCGGCCACCATAGAGCGCCGTCAGCTCGCGCAGGAAGAGGCCCATGGACCAGCCGTCCGTGACGATGTGGTGCATGGTCACCAGCAGGGCGTGCTCCTCCTCGCCCAGCCGCAGCAACGTCGCCCGCACCAGCGGCCCGGCCGCCAGGTCGAACGGCCGCAGCGCCTCGGTCGTCGCCTGCCACGTCAGCTCGTCCTCGCGCTCCGCCTCCGGCAGGCCCGAGAGGTCCACGATTTCGAGCGACAGGCGCGGCACGGGCGCGATCACCTGCACGGGATGGCCGTCCCGCTCGGCGAACGTGGTGCGCAGCACCTCGTGGCGGCGCGCCATCCCGCGCAGCGCGTGGCCGAGCGCGGCGGCATCCAGCGTGCCGGTGAGCCGGACGGCCAGCGGCACGTTGTAGGCGGAGCTGCCCGGCTTGAGCCGGTCCACGAACCAGAGACGCTGCTGGGCGGACGACGGCGGCAGGTCTCGACCCCGCGGCACCGGTACGATCGGCGGCGCCTCTATGGTGGAGGTCCCGATCCGCTCGATCCTCTCGGCCAACCGGGCCACCATCGGTGCCTCGAACAGCTCGCGAATCGCCAACTCCACGCCGAAGGCCTGGCGTACCCGCGACACCACCTGGGTGGCCAGCAGCGAGTGCCCGCCGAGCTCGAAGAAGCCGTCGTGGATCCCGACCCGCTCCTGCCCCAGCACCTCGGCGAAGATCCCCGCCAGGATCTCCTCGGATGGCGTTCGCGGCGCGGCGTACTCGTCGATCCCGGCGCGCTCCTCCCTGGAGGGAACGATCTTCTCCAGCGCCCTGCGGTCCAGCTTGCCGTTGGGATTGAGCGGCAGGGCGTCCAGCATGACGAAGGCCGGCGGCACCATGGCCTCGGGCAGACGCTCCTGGAGGTAAGCGCGGAGCTCCTCGGCACCCAGGAAGGAGCCCACCACATAGGCCACCAGGTACGGATCGCCAGGGCGGTCTTCCCGCACCAGCACCACCGCCTCCCGCACTCCGGGATGAGCCAGCAGCGCCGCCTCGATCTCCCCCAGCTCGATACGGAAGCCCCGGATCTTGACCTGAAAGTCGATCCGCCCCAGGAACTCGATCTCACCACCGGCCAGGTGCCGCGCCAGGTCCCCAGTCCGGTAGACCCGCGCCCCCGGCTCGCTCCAAAGGGCGGCGAACGGGTCCGGCACGAAGCGCTCGGCCGTCAGCTCCGGACGGCCAAGGTACCCCTGCGCCAGACCCACGCCGCCGATCAGCAGCTCCCCGGCCACTCCCACCGGCGCCGGACGGAACGATCGGGAGATGCGGTCCACCACATGCAGCCGCAGGTTGGAGATCGGCCGCCCGATCGGCACCGACGTACCGACGGCGTTCCCGGCCGTCCAGGCGCTCACCTCGATGGAGGCCTCGGTG
>DASPJI010000706.1:0-6981 GCA_035628695.1 Thermoanaerobaculia bacterium
GGGGGCAACGTCTTCACCGCGGTGCGCGGCGGCGGCGCCCGGTGGAACGGCCGGCGGATGGCGGTGTCGTCGCGGCCGGGGTTGGAGGGTGCCTTCCTCGCCACCGGCTACCCCTTCCGCGCCCTGCCGACCCTGGACGTCTATCTGGAGATCTTCCGCGACGTGTTCCGGCAGGCCAAGGCGATCCGCCGCTGCGGCTCGGCCGCCCTGGACCTGGCCTACACCGCCGCGGGGGTCTACGACGGCTTCTTCGAGTTCCGGCTCTCCCCCTGGGACATCGGGGCCGGCGTCCTGATGATCGAGGAGGCGGGGGGGCGGGTCACGGACCTGGACGGCGGGAGCCGGTACTTCGCGGGGGGCAACATCGTGTCGGGGGGCGGCGCCGTGCAGCGGGAGCTGCTGGAGGTGGCGCGGCGCCACGCCAGCGAAGCGGTGATCGATCGACTGAACCCCATCGACGTGCCGGCCGAGGACCCGGTGCCACGGTGACGGCCCGCGCATGAATCTCGGACGGCTCGGTCGTCTCGTCCGGTGGCCCGCGCGGGGCGCTGCCGCCGCCACTCGCAGCGGCGCCCCCCGCACGGGCGGGGAGGGCTGGAGCCTGGAGGTCCAGGTCCACCCGAGCGACATCCGCAAGCGGGTCCGCTACTTCTTCCTCTCCCGCGTCCAGGTCACCTTCTGGTCGATCCTGGCGCTCCTCTATCTGATGGCTCTCGCCGTGGCCGCCGGAGTGGCGCCGATGGTGATCAAGGGATATCTGGGCAAGGACGATTACCAGACCCTGGTCGCCGAGCGCGCCCGGCAGGGGGAGCGCCTGCAGGAGCTCGTCGGACGCCTCGGCGAGATCGAGGCGCGCTCCCAGGGGCTCGCCGCCCGGGTGGACAAGATCTTCCTGGTGTACGGCCTGCCCGCCGTTCCTGTTCCCCCTGCCGCCGCCAATGCCGCCAATGCCGCCAACGCCGCCAATGCCGGGGCAACCGACGGCGCCGATCCGGTCGCGGCGGCCGCGCTGTACGCCGGGACCCTCGAGCAGGGGGAGCGCCGGCACCGGCGGATCTCCCGCCGGCTGCGAAGCCTCGACCTCTCCCTCGAGCGGGCGCGGGAGTTCGAACGCGCCCATCCGGAGCAGGTGCGCGGCACGCCGGCCCTCTGCCCGCTGCGCGGCGAGCTCGTGCTGATCTCCCCCTTCGGCCGGCGGCGCAATCCCTTCACCCGGGAGCTGGAGCTCCACCCCGGCGTCGATCTGGCGGCGCCGCTGGGCAGCCCGGTCCACGCCCCGGCCAGCGGCGTCGTGGTCTATGCCGGCCGCTATCCCCTCGGCCGCAGCGCCATCTGGTGGCGGCTCGGGAACCTGGTGGCGGTGCGCAACGGCGACGACCTGGTCACCCTCTACGGGCATCTGCAGGAGATGCGGGTCCGGCCGGGGCAGCGGGTGGAGCGGGGGGACCTGCTGGGGACCGTAGGCCGGTCCGAGGTGAACAACAGCGTGCACCTGCACTACGAGGTCCGGCGCAGAGCAGGAGCCGGCGAGCTGCGGCCGGCGGACCCGTTGACTTACATCCTGGACCGCCGCTGGCCCAACGAGGAGCGGCTCCTGGCGCGGGCCCGCAGCGGTCCGCCCGTCACCGGCTTCGAGCCGCTGCCCAGGGAGATCGCGCGATGAGGCAGGACCTGAGCTCTCCCACCCTGATCATCCCCCGGGGCACCCGTATCGAGGTGGACCCGGAGGGGCAGCTCTCCATCCAGGCGCCGGGCAACCTGGTGATCCAGAACTCGGGCAAGTACGGCACCCTGGAGTCGGTGGGCGGCTCGATCCGCATCGACCGCGGCGTCGAGGTGGAGGCCAACACGGTGCGCTGCACCGAGACCTGCTACGTGCAGGGGTTCCTCACCGCCTGGAAGGTGATCGCCCGCTCCCTGCAACTGGAGGAGTCGGCCCGCGCCCACGTGGTGCTCCAGGAGACGGAGCGCCTGGAGATCGGCCGCGACGCCCGGCTGGTGGGCAACTTCTCTTCGGAGAAGGAGATGGTGAGCCTCTTCTCCCGCTTCGCCCACCAGGTGCGGTCGATCCCGTTCCTGCTCGACCGCAAGGCGCCGCGCCCCGCCGAGCTGTCCGACGGCCTGGACGAAACGATCGACATCGTGCCGCAGGCCGAGGCCGAGCCGGCTCCCGAAATGTCGGCGCCGGTGCCGGTGCCGCCCCTGGCCGAGCTGCCCGATCCGCTCCTCTTCGCCCTGGTGCTCCTGCAGCGGGAGTCGGAGCGGCGCATCCACCCGCCGGCGGGGCAGCGGGCGATCGACGAGCTGATCAAGCTGCTGGAGCAGCGGGACGTCGAGACCCTCGCCTTCACCTACCGGACGCTCTTCAACCGCGTGCCCGAGCCGCGGGACGACGCCCGCCGCGCGCGCCAGATGGTGACCGAGCACTTCGCCGCCCACCCGCCGGCCTGAGAGGGCCCAGGAAAACTACCTTGTCGATGGGCGAAGAAGATCTGCGCCGCTTTGGGTAAGAGCCCGGTGGCTTCGCGCTTTACAAACCTCTTTGCTCGTGCGCATAATACTTGTAAATGCTTCACGATGTGGCGGGGGTCGGCACCACCGCAGCTGAGGAGGCTACGAGCCCGCCGACGGACCTCCCGCTCACACGAGAACAGGAGGAGGAAAGTGCGACGCACCAGTTTGTGGCTTCTGCCCCTCGCTTTTCTGGCCCTTCCCCTATTGGCCCAGCCCCAGTCGCCACCGCTCTCCTGCGGTGCGAAGTTCCTCGGCCCGCTGTCGGCCGAGGGGCTGCTGGACGCAGGCACCTACCAGCCCTTGGCCGCGGAGCAGCGTCTCTACTATGGGCTCACCGGCCTGGGTGATGAGGCCTTGGAGATCCGGTACCTCGTCGCGGACGAGCTGTATCTGACGGAGAACCTGGACCTTTCCACCTCCCGGTTGCCGCGGGCCGAAATTCCGGGCCGCAAGCCGCTCCGGCAGGCCGAGAGCACCCTCGATTTCCAGGAGCTTCTCGAGGGAGAGTGGATGGTGGAGCTCTTGGCCCTGCGCCCCGATCTCGTCCGGCGGCTCCACGAGCTCGCCCAGCAAGGCTCCCGCATCGAGGTCCAGGTCTTCCAGGCCGGCCGGCGGCTCGCGGCGCTGCCGTTCAAGGGGATCCTGCGGCGCAGCACCGAGCTGGGTGCCAGCGGCGCGGTGCAGGTGGTGGTCCACTCGACGGTCCGTGGTATCGGTGAGCGCGCGGAGCCGCGAAATCCCCCGCTCCTCGGTACCAAAGTCCTCGCCAGTTGCTCGGAGTGTTTGGACGAGATGCCGTGCGACACCGAGTGCGGCTACGATCCGGGCAAGGGCGGCCCGGTCACCTGCGGCGAGAACGGGGCGCCGTGCGGCGGCTCCACGTGTGAATGCTCGCGCGTGCTCTATGACAGTTGGACCTCGTGGTACTTCAACCGTGCGTACGCCTACAGCCCGGCCACCTACGACTGCCTGAAGAGCGGCTCGTCTTTCTACACCACTCACCAGGTATACATCTTGGAGTACCGCCGGGATCTGGTCCGGAGCAGCATGATCTGCCCCAACTGCCCGTCCTGTGTCGGCTGCTACTTCCATCAGCAGGTGATCGACTATCAGCTCACCACCTCGTATTGCTATTACAACGTCGGCGGCGGTTGTGGGTTTGGACGCACGGCTGCGTGCTACGAGCTCTGCTCGATGACCTCCTACTGCAACTGAACCCTTGCCAGTCTTCCCCCTCTCTCCCTCGCTTCAGGGAGAGAGGGGGCTTTCCGAGCCATAGCGCAACGGCAAATGCAGTCGTGCCACGGCGTTTGCCGGCGCCTCCCGGCGTTTGAAGTCGCCTCGCTGAAAACGAAGCCGGCTCCCGGCGTTCAAAGTTATCCCGCCGCGTTTGAGGCGGCCCACGGCCTTTGAAGCTGCCTCATTGAAAACGAAGTCGTCTCCCGGCGTTTGAAGTTGCCCCGTCCCATCTGAAGTCGTCCCGCCGCGTTTGAAATCGTCCCGCCGCGTTTGAAGTCGGCTCACGGCGTTTGCCGGCGGCCCACGGCGTTTGAAGTCGTCTCATTGGAAACGAAGTCGGCTCACCGCAAATGAAGTCGAGCCGACTTCATTTGCCGTGGCGCGCCGGATCTGACGCGCGAGCTCCTGGACAGCGGGAAGGGGTCTTCTACGGAGCGGAGAGGAGGACGCGGCCGACGAGTGGGCTTGCCGGCCGCGCCCTCTATAAAGAGGATGTCCTACTTCGGCGTGGCCACCCGCTCATCGAGGATGGCGCCGCACCGCTCGAGGGCGACCCCGCCCGCCGCCTCCATCACGTAGGCCAGAGACTCCGGAGCCTGGAGGAGGTGGATGACGCCGTTCAGCGCGCCCACCGCCTTCTCGTCGAAGAGCTGAAGGAAGCCGACCGGTGGCCATTGTCCCCGCCATCGCCTCCGTCGCCATCGTCACCCCCGCCGGCGAGGGCGATGGGGTAGAGGCCGTGAGCGTCCGGCTGCTTGGAGAGGATGAGAGGCAGGTCCTTGCCGGTGCCGGGGAGAATGCCCGCCAGGAGGAGCGCCAGCCAGCGGGAGGGGAAGACCGCCGTCGGGGCGAAGCCGCGACCCAGGCTCTCGCCCACCCGGAATAGGCCGAAGCCATGCCCCGGGATGGGTTCGATGCGCCAGGGCCCGGCCACATCGGCCTCGCCGGCCGTGGGCGGCTCGTCCCGCTCGGCCAGACGGCCAAGGAACGCGGTTTTGAACGCGTTGGGATGAACGGACGGAGTGCTATCGTACTCGGAGCTTCGCATAGATCCTCCTAACAAGGATGTTTGCGGGGTCAGGCCTGGGGGGAGAGTTGGTAGCTCTCTTCCGGGCCGTAAGCAGGACACCACGCCCTGCCGTCCCCCCTTCCAGAGATGTTGTCGGGGACTGTCTGAACCTTCTTCCTCTTCGCCTCGATCCCCCACCTCGTTGGAGAGGCTACCCCAGCAAGGAAGAGGCGCGAGCCGATTCCACGATATGCATGTAGAGCTTGACAAAACAGAGAGACCCATTTTAGCCTTCCCGACATCTTTGCTCGACGAGGTACGGGGGGACAGAGCCGGACAAGAAGAATTTCCGGTCGTGATGGGGCCTTGTGTCTTCGTGCGATGCAGTTGATCATCATTCACTACCGGTATGGGAGGTCTCATCATGGCTAGCGATGCGATTGTCAAAGAAGTCTCCACGTTCACGCCTACGGCAGTAGAGCAACAGGTGTTCACGCTTTCGTGTCTCTCGGGCATGGCCAGCAAGAGCCAGATGTCCCAGAGCGATATGCAAGAGCAACTCCGAGTTTGGGAGGCGAACATCGGCACGTGGAAAGCGGTATGGGGACCGTGTTACACCTTCAAGCCCTTGGCAACGATTCCGTGCAACACAATGTACGTGGCGCAGGCTCTCGATGCGGCCCAGCCGACCTACGTTGTCGCAATCGCCGGTACGGTCGCCGGGTCGTTCTACGACTGGATGACTGAGGATCTGAACATTGCCCCTGTGGACTGGCCGCACGCCTCGAACGCGGGTCAGGTCACCACCGGCGACAATGACGGCCTGAATAATCTGCTTAAGATGACCTACGAGGGGCAGACGCTCCAAGAGTTCCTCTCCAGCATTACCAACAAGTCCAGTGCATCGCTCACGTTCACCGGACACAGCCTTGGGGGTGCGCTTGCGCCAATGCTGACTTTGGCCCTCATGGATCCCGCTTCGACCTTGAAAGCGGAGAACGACGTGAGCATTGGCAACTGGGCTGAGGTCTCGCTCCTGGCCACCGCCGGGCCAGCGATCGGGGATGTGACCTTCGTACAGTACTTCAACGCCGCGCTCGCCGCCGCTTCGTGTACGTTCATCTGGAACGTCAACGATGTCGTCCCTCACGCCTGGAACCAGGCAACAATGATGGAACTGACCTCGCCGACCAACATTTACAACCTGACGCTCGATCCGAGCCAATGTTTGGCGAACAAACTGGGGTACTACCAGGGCGAAGCCGGGCTCTATACTTATACGCAGTTCGAGCAGGTCCCGGCCTTTGCCGGGGTGCTACAGCCCTATACCATGTCAATCAGTCAGGGTACGTGGACTCCCGAGAGCGAGTTCCTGGCGCAGGCTTTATACCAGCATATCAATGCGTACGGAATTGCATTTAATTGCACAGGGTGGGTTAAGCTGATCGCAGATCCTTGCGCCGATCCGAAATTAGCGGCGGAGTTACTGGCAGCGGTGAACGCGCTCTGCGAGTGACTTCACTCGGCGCCTCGTCGCGCCTCCAAGGTACCTGCACCGTCTAGCTGGGGTATTTGCTCCAAGTTACTGATTTAGCTAGGATGTGCCCGGTAGGCGAGTCCTATCAAAAGGCAGGCATTATCCAGGTGGTATTGGGCGCGGTACGTAAATCATGAGCTACGACAACATTCCCGACGTCCGTGATGGTCTGACGCGCCAGGAGCGCATCGTCCTGACGGTGCTGTACCAGGTGCAGAAGGAGCGCGGCGATCGCAACGTGCCCACCGCGATGCTCTGGGGCCGTGTGTGCGAGCACTTTTACATCAGTCCGGAGGATCTCTCCGAGATGCTTGCGCGGCTCGGCGCGCGCAAGTGGTGATCAGCCCTCACCCCCTGGCCCCCTCTCCCGCCTCCCCTTGCCCCCTCTCCGGGAGAGGAGGGAGCTTCAACGAGAACGGATTGAGGGTGCCGAGCACGCCCGCCAACACCTCTGGATGGAAGAGCTGCTCCGGCCCGTCCAGGAGGTGGAGCACCCGGATCAGACGGTCGTAGGCCGCGGCGTCGTGGCCGCAGAGCTGGAAGACGCGGCGCGTGTAGGCCTGGAGCCCTTTGAGCCAGAAGGGACGCCGGCCATCGACCTGGGGGTAGCGTAGATCCTCGGACGAGGTCAGCAGCCAGGGAACGGCTACGACCTTGGCCAGCGACTGGAGGAAGCGGCGAG